>CAKSJF010000012.1 GCA_934462945.1 uncultured Clostridia bacterium
ATGCCGCAAATGGGCTGCGTGGGTGCAGCACTGGCAACGGCAATCGGTCAGTGGGTTGCGATGATTTTAGCGTTAGTTATCAACGCGAAAGTCAACCGCGAGCTTTCAGTTTCTTTCCGCGGCTTTCGTCCGGAGCTTCGGATCATCCGCGAAATCTATGCCATCGGTGTTCCCTCTATTATCATGCAGGCAATCACCTCTGTTATGACGGTGGGCATGAATAAAATCTTAGGAAATGATGTTGCAATCTCCGTCTTTGGCGTTTACTTTAAGCTCCAGAGCTTTATCTTTATGCCGATCTTCGGACTGACCAATGCCGTCATTCCGATTGTTGCCTATAACTTCGGCGCACGGAAAAAGCAGCGGATCACAGATGTGTCACGTTTTGCGCTATTGATTACCGTTGCGGTGATGGCGGCGGGAACGCTGATCTTCCATCTGAACACCAAAACGCTCCTCGAATTCTTTAATGCTGACGCGGCTATGCTTGAGATTGGTATTCCGGCGCTCCGGATTATCAGCATTGCATTCTGCTTTTCCGGTGTCTGCATCATCTGCGCCTCAATTTTCCAGGCGCTGGGACATGCCTTTTGGAGCATGATTGTTTCCATGATCCGTCAGTTGGTGGTAATTCTTCCGGCGGCATATATTCTGATGCATTTCTGGGGCATGCCGGCAGTGTGGTTCTCCCTGCCGTTTGCAGAACTGGTGGCAATGCTTTTGAGTATTTTCCTCTATTTCAAAATCTGTAAAAAAACGCTCAATCAGCTATAACGCTTTGGCGCATGACCGGTAAAGCGGCGGAAATGGCGGTAAAAGGAGGACGGGGATTCATACCCGACTGCATTTGCAATCTCCAGAACGCTTTTTCCACCGCTTTCTAATAATGCGGACGCGGCGGCAATCCGCGTTTTATAAAGATATTCCATAGGCGATATGCCCATAGCGGCACGGAACTTTCTCCGAAAGTCAGTTTCACTCATAAGACAGCGCACAGAAAGCGCACGGCAGGTGATCGGTGTATGATATTCCAGTGCGATCATGCCCAGCGCCGGGAGCAGAACCTCCGGAATCTCGGTACGCTTTTTCTCCTCCGATACCTGAAAAATTCTCTCCAAAAGCTCTGCGGCAAGAAGCTGCGAAAGAAAGCTTTTGGGGCTTTTTTTGACTTCTGCGCAAAGACGCTCTGCGGTGTGCCGGATTTCCCGATCCGGATACACCCCTCCGGGCAGGGAATTTTCCGCAAGCCGTCCGGTCAGATACGGAATCCGGAAAAATGCCTCTGCCGGATCAATCAGAAGATAGTCAAAGGTGCAGGGCGAATTTCCTGCGGCGCTGCCGATATGCACCGTTCCCGGGAATGCCGCTGTGACGCATTCTTTGGAAAACGGCTCAACCCCTCCGGCAATCGAAAAAATTCCAGACCCCTCCCGGACAATTCCAATTTCAATCACCTGGTGGTAGTGCAGAAACGGATAACCGACATCAAGAGGTGAATCCGTCACCAAACAGATTCCACCCTGAATCGGATAATCATCCCGTACAATTCGTTTTTGCTCCTGGCTCACTTGTATTTCCCCTCTTTCGTTTAGAACTTTTAAATTGACAATCCCTCAGTCAGCTGCGCTGACAGCTCCCTTTGCTCAAGGGAGCCGTATAGTGTGCGCAAATTATAAATATATTGGCTGAAACCAGTATTGATGTCAGCCAAGAATAATAAGAATTGCACTTACCAAAGGCTCCCTTGAGCAAAGGGAGCTGGCGGTGTAAGCCGACTGAGGGATTGTCCTCCTCATTCTAAAAAAAGTATACCACATCCCATCCCCATTTGCAAGCTGATTTGAATATCTTGCAGAAAACCGCCGTTTTAGGGTCGAATTTTGTCTAAATCGCATATTGATTTTTTTTTAACAAAGTAGTATAATGTATAGGAACATGATAGAATGGCAGTGTTTTGGAGAGAAAGGAGCGACCTGAACATGAAATGGATGATTGCATCGGACATACACGGCAGTGCATATTACTGCAAAAAGCTTTTGGAGCAGTACGAAAGCGAGCATGCAGAGCGTCTGATTCTTTTAGGCGACCTTTTGTACCACGGACCGCGGAACGATCTTCCGAGGGACTATGCCCCAAAAGAGGTCATTCCCATGCTGAACGCGAAAAAGGATGAGATTCTTGCTGTGCGCGGCAACTGCGACGCCGAGGTGGATCAGATGGTGTTAGACTTTCCGATCATGGCGGACTATGCCGTATTGGCGCTGGGATCAAAATCGGTTTTTCTGACGCACGGGCATCTCTATCATGAAAAGAACCTGCCCCCCTTAAAAACAGGGGACATTTTGCTGCACGGGCATACGCATATCCCAAAATGCACGGAGCACGGGAGCTATGTTTACCTAAACCCCGGCTCAGCGGCAATTCCAAAGGAAAACAGCCACCACGGCTATATGCTTTTAGAGGACGGCGTGTTTTTCTGGAAGGATTTTGACGGCAGGGTACTGCATCAGTATGACGCCCGGTAGGGGTATATCAATTTTCTGATACTGCTATGTAAAATTGACAATACCGAAACGGGTCGGAATATGATAAAATAACAGGGATAATGTATTATGAGAGGTGTATTATGAACAAAATTTCTATCATCGGAACCGGCAGCGTCGGTTCTACAATTGCGTACACGCTGACCGTTATGGGTATGGCGTCGGAAATCGTGATGATTGACATCAACAATGAAAAGGCGCTCGGAGAGGCAATGGATATCCGCCAGGGAACACCTTTTTGCGGAGCATGTTCCATCTATGCAGGCGACTACCGCGATGCGGTAAATTCCGACATCGTGATTCTGACTTCCGGTATGGCAAGAAAAGCCGGACAGACAAGATTGGAGCTTGCACAGGTAAACGTGGATATTACCAAGAGCATTATTCCTGAAATTACAAAGTATGCTCCCAATGCCATCTATATTATTGTCAGCAACCCGGTAGACGTTCTGACCTATACTTTCCATAAGGTATCCGGCATTCCGGAAAACCGGATCATCGGCTCGGGTACAATCTTAGATACTGCACGTCTGCGCACCAGACTGGCAGAATATTATAACATTAACCAAAGCAACGTACACGCATATGTGTTCGGAGAGCACGGAGATTCTTCCTTTATTCCGTGGTCGGTCGCAAACATTTCCAATGTTCCGATTGCAGAGTGTCAAAAATTAATCACCACCCCCGGCATCAACAGCCCGGAGCTGGATTTAGAGGAAATTGAGCAGTATGTCAGAAAATCCGGCGGCCGCGTCATTGCAAGAAAGGGCGCAACATTCTATGCCGTTTCTGTTTCTGTCTGTCACATCTGCAAATGCATCTTAAGCGGAATCGACACCACCATGACCGTTTCCACCATGATGCACGGAGAATACGGCATTGAGGACGTCTGTCTGAGCACCGTCAATATGATCGGTCATAACGGCGTGCGCGGCAAGGTAAACGTATCACTGACAGACGACGAAGTGAAAAAGCTTCGCCACAGCGCAGACACCTTAAAGGACGTTTTGAAAAACTTAAGTATATAAAAGGTAAGGTGAGAAAAATGGAGTATCGTATTGAACACGATTCTATGGGCGAAATGAAAGTGCCTGCCGACCGTCTCTGGGCAGCGCAGACACAGAGAAGCCATGAAAATTTTGAAATCGGTGTGGATATTGAAACCATGCCGCGCGAAATTACCCATGCATTCGGTATCTTAAAAAAGGCGGCAGCCATGGCAAACGCAGAGCTGAAACCGGAGAAAATGACAGCAGAAAAACTCTCGGCAATCAGCCAGGCATGTGATGAGGTCATTTCCGGCAAGCTGAACGGACATTTTCCGTTAGTTGTCTGGCAGACAGGCTCGGGAACACAGTCCAACATGAATGCCAACGAGGTAATCGCAAACCGCGCCAATCAGATTGCAGATAAAAAACTCTGCCATCCAAATGACGACATTAATATGAGCCAATCCTCCAACGACACCTTCCCGACAGCAATGCATATTTCTGCCGTGATCGCGATTGAGGATAAGCTGATTCCGGCACTGGAAACCTTAATTGCAACTTTTAAGCGTCTGGAAACAGAAAACGAAGGCATTGTAAAATCCGGAAGAACGCATCTCCAGGACGCAACCCCAATCAAATTCAGCCAGGAAATCTCCGGCTGGCGTTCCAGCTTAGAGCGTGACGTGGAATTATTAAAGCTTGCAGTTAAGCCGCTGCACGAATTAGCATTGGGCGGCACAGCTGTCGGCACAGGCTTAAACGCTCCGAAAGGTTTTTCGGAATTAGTTGCTGCAAAGGTTGCAGAGCTGACCGGAAAAGACTTTGTTACAGCAGAAAACAAATTCCATGCGCTGACCTCCAAGGATGAATTGGTCTTTGCACACGGTGCAATCAAGGCAGCTGCATGCGACATGATGAAGATTGCAAATGATGTCCGCTGGCTGGCATCCGGTCCGCGTGACGGCTTGGGAGAGATTCATATTCCGGAAAATGAGCCGGGTTCTTCTATCATGCCAGGTAAGGTCAACCCGACCCAGTGCGAGGCGGTTACCATGGTTGCCGTTCAGGTTATGGGCAATGACGCGGCAGTCGGCATTGCAGCGTCTCAGGGTAACTTTGAACTGAATGTGTTCATGCCGGTTGCAGCTTATAACTTCCTGCAATCTGCACGTCTTTTAGCAGAAGCAATTATCTCCTTTAACAAGAACTGCGCAGTCGGCATTACTGCAAATAAGGAAAAAATGCACCACAATCTGCACAATTCCTTAATGTTAGTCACCGCCTTAAACCCGTATATCGGCTATGAAAATGCGGCAAAAACTGCGAAAAAGGCATTTAAGGACAACATCTCCTTAAAAGAGGCTTGTGTGGAATTAGGCTTTTTGACAGCAGAGAAATTTGATGAGGTGTTCCATCCGGAACAGATGGTTTAAATCCTGTGGATTGGGGGGCAGAATGCCCCCTGAAAACAGAAAGGAATGGTTTTAGCATGAAAAAAGTAAGTTACTTCCCCGGCTGTACCCTCCGCACAAAGGCAAAGGAATTGGATTTCTACGCAAGAGCCTGTGCAGAAAAGCTTGGGATTGAGCTTTGCGAAATAGAGAACTGGCAGTGCTGCGGCGGTGTTTTCTCCAGTGCAAAGGACGAGGTTGCCTCAAAGCTGCCGTCCGTCCGGGCGCTTATTGCCGCAAGAGAAAACGGCGAACCGCTGGTTTCGGTCTGTTCAGCCTGTCATAACGTGATCAAACAGACAAACTATGCAATGCAGAATGATGAGGATTTTGCGCAAAAGGTAAATCTCTATATGGCGCAGGACGAAAACGCGCCGGCAGAATACCACGGAGAAACCGAGGTCCTGCACTATTTAGAGCTTTTACGGGATTATGTCGGCTTTGACAAAATCCGTGAGGCAGTGGTAAATCCGCTGACCGGAAGAAAGATCGGCGCATATTACGGCTGTCTCCTGCTCCGTCCGAACAAGGTGATGGCATTTGACGATCCGGAAAATCCACAGATCATAGAGGACTTTATCCGCGCCCTGGGTGCAGAACCGGTGATCTATGCATACCGGAACGAATGCTGCGGCGGCTATGTCACCTTAGAGGACGCGGCATTATCCAGAAAAAAATCCAATGCAGTGACCAATAATGCAAAGGAAAACGGCGCAGAAACACTTGTGACCGTTTGTCCGCTCTGCAAATACAACTTAGTGAAAAACGGAAGCGAAGTTCCGGTTGTATACTTCACAGAGCTTTTAGCAGAGGCGCTGGGCGTAAAGGAGGATTATCATGCAGAGTAAACAAGAGCGGCAAAAAGAGCAGATTCTGCGCATGAGCGGTGTGAACCCGAAAAAGTGCATGCGCTGCGGAAAATGCTCCGGAACATGCCCGTCCTACGATTCGATGGAATATCATCCGCACCAGTTTGTTTCCATGGTGGAAAACGGAGAGATTGAAAAGCTGATGCAGTCTGATTCCATCTATAAATGTCTTTCCTGCTTTGCCTGTGTGGATCGCTGCCCGAGAGGGGTAGAACCTGCAAAGCTGGTGGAGGCTTTAAGACTTTTAGTGATCCGTCAAAAAGGCGAGAACCACTTAACCGCAGACGATATTCCGGCGCTTTTGGATGAGGATATGCCGCAGCAGGCACTCATGAGCGCTTTGAGAAAGTATTCTAAATAAGAAAGGAGAAACAAAACCATGCAGAGAATTGGAGTTTTTGTCTGTCACTGCGGAACGAACATTGCCGGTACGGTCGATGTCAAGGCAGTTGCAGAAGCATTAAAGAATGAGCCGGGTGTTGTTTTCTCCACCGATTATCAGTATATGTGTTCGCAGGCTGGTCAGGACATGATCAAGCAAGCGGTGGTTGACAACCAGCTGACCGGATTTGTGGTCTGCTCCTGCTCACCGCGTATGCACGAGGCAACTTTCCGCAAAACCGCGGCGGCTGCCGGCTTAAACCCATATATGGTGGAAATTGCAAATATCCGTGAGCAGTGCTCATGGGTACACAAGGATATGGAGATCGGAACAGAAAAGGCAATCATCCTCGCAAAGGCGGCAGTTGCCAAGGTGAATTTAAACGCACCGCTGACGCCGGGAGAAAGTCCTGTTACCAAGCGCGCCTTAGTAATCGGCGGCGGTATTGCAGGAATCCAGACGGCTTTAGACATTGCAGATGCCGGCTTTGAGGTGGACATTGTAGAAACCAAGCCGACCATCGGCGGTAAGATGGCGCAGCTGGATAAAACGTTCCCGACCTTGGACTGTGCAGCCTGTATTTTAACCCCGAAGATGGTGGAGGTTGCGCAAAACGAAAAAATCCGGATCTTCTCTTATTCCGAAGTAACCGATGTCAAGGGCTTTGTGGGTAATTTCGACGTTACCATCAAGCGCAAGGCAAGATATGTCAAGGAAGAAGTCTGCACAGGCTGCGGACTCTGTACCGAAAAATGTCCGCAGAAAAAAGTTCCGAACGAATTTAACCTCGGAATGGATAACCGCCGTGCAATCTATATTCCGTTTGCACAGGCAGTGCCAAAGGTTGCAACCATTGATCCGCGCTACTGCACCAAGCTGAAAACCGGCAAGTGCGGCGTATGCTCTAAGGTATGTACCGCCGGCGCGATTGATTACGAGGCAAAGGATGAATATATCGAGGAGAAGTATGGCGCAATTGTAGCGGCAACCGGCTTCAATCCGATTTCTATGGAAAAGTTTGACGAATTTGCATATTCGCAGTCGAAAGACGTGATCACCTCCTTGGAGTTAGAGCGTCTGATGAATGCGGCAGGTCCGACCGGCGGCACACTTCTGCGCCCGTCCGACGGAGAGCATCCGCATACGATTGTATTTGTACAGTGCGTGGGTTCAAGATGTGACGCATGTGCAGAAAAGGGTAAGGAATACTGCTCGAAAATCTGTTGTATGTATACTGCAAAGCATGCGATGCTAATCCGCGATAAATACCCGGATACCGATGTGTATGTATTCTATATTGATGTTCGTACACCGGGTAAGAACTTTGACGAATTCTACCGCCGTGCTGTGGAGGAATATGGCGTTCACTATATCAAGGGCATGGTCGGCAAGGTTTCGCCGGAGGGCAAAAAACTGAAAGTGCAGGCATCTGACCTCTTAGACGGCAGACAGCTGCACATTGACGCAGATTTAGTTGTCTTAGCAGCGGCAATCGAGCCGGACAAATCTGCAAGACCGCTTGCAACCATGCTGACCGCCAGCATGGATACCAACGATTTCTTCACCGAGGCACACCCGAAACTGCGCCCGGTAGAAAGTCCGACTGCCGGCGTGTTCCTCTCTGGAACGTGCCAGGGTCCGAAAGATATTCCGGAAACCGTTTCGCAGGCAGGCGCGGCAGCGTCTAAGGTCATCGGACTTTTATGCAAGGATAAGCTGACCGGTAACCCCTGTGTTGCGCATTCTGATGAAATGATGTGTAACGGCTGCTCCACTTGTGAAAAGGTTTGCCCGTATGGCGCAATCACCTATGTGGAAAAAGAATTCCGCATGCCGGACCGTACCACAAAGGTTCGCCGGGTAGCAGTTGTAAACGAGGCAGTCTGCCAGGGCTGCGGCGCATGTACGGTCGCTTGTATGTCCGGGGCAATGGATCTGCGCGGATTCACCAATAAACAAATCATGGCGGAGGTAGACGCAATATGCAAGTAAACGAATATAAGCCGCTGATCGTGGCATTCTGCTGTAATTGGTGTTCCTATGCCGGCGCCGATCTCGCAGGAAATAACAGACTGAACTATCCGGCAGACGTGAAAATCATCCGCGTTCCCTGCTCTTGCAGAGTGAATCCGATGTTTATTCTCCGTGCCTTTCAGCGCGGAGCAGACGGTGTGATTCTCTGCGGATGCCATCCGGGTGACTGCCACTATACTTCCGGCAACTACTATACGCGCCGCCGTATGGCACTGCTTTTCTCCATGCTCGATTATCTCGGCATTGAGAGAGAGCGTACCCGTGTAGAATGGGTCAGTGCGGCTGAGGGCGCAAAGTTTGCCGCAACAATGAACGACTTCGTGGAGAAGGTTGCTTCTCTGGGTGAGAACAAGAGATTGGAGGATTTGCGATGCAAGAAATAAAACGCGAAATTCTCATATCCAAGGCTTCCGAGCTTTTAGATGCCGGCACAGTAGACCGGGTTCTGGGCTGGAAGAAAGGAGAATTTGACTATGACGTAACGCCGGCGGTGTTCCGGAGCGCAGAGGATTTAGAGTCCTTTGTTTGGAACGATTTCTGCGGCGCAAACTTTTCAAAATACCTGATCCGGGAAACCGGGAAAAGTGAAAACAAGGTGTTAGTATTCTTAAAACCGTGCGATACCTATAGCTTTAACCAGCTTTTATCCGAGCATCGTTTTGACCGGGAAAAAGTGTATGCTGTGGGTGTTCCGTGCGAGGGAATGTTAGATACCAACCGCATTAAGGACAGCGCAGAGGGGATCGCCTCTGTCCGCAGCGAGGGTGATCAGGTTGTTGTGGAGACACTCTACGACGGTACGATCACACTCCCCGCAGCCGACATGCTCTCCGAGCGGTGCAAAAACTGTAAATCGAAAAAGCATGTTGCCTATGACGAGTTATTAGGCACAGACGGCGAGGTGTTAGATTCCGGACGCTTTGACGAGGTAGAGCGTTTAGAGAAAATGACGCCGGACGAACGCTTTGCGTTCTGGCAGAACGAGCTTTCACGCTGTATCCGCTGCAATGCCTGTCGGGATGTTTGTCCGGCATGCACCTGCGAAAAGTGCGTGTTTGACAATCCGAACTCCGGTGTGGAAAACAAAGCGGCTGCAAACTCCTTTGAGGAAAAAATGTTCCACATCATCCGCGCGTTCCACGTTGTCGGAAGATGTACCGACTGCGGCGAATGTTCGCGCGTTTGTCCGCAGCATATTCCGCTCCATCTCTTAAACCGGAAATTCATTAAGGATATTGACGAATTTTACGGAGAGTATCAGGCAGGAGCAGAGGTTGGAAACAGACCGCCGATCGTGAACTATACCACCGAGGATTTAGAGCCGGGCGAGGCAGTAGAAAGAGGTGACGGGAATGCGTAAAATTTCTTTAGATCAATTAGATATGCTGTTCTCGGCAATCTCAAAAACACACAGCCTTTATCTTCCTGTTGATACCAAGACAGGTGCAAAATTTGAGCCATGGGAAAACGGAAAAACACTCTCCAACGCCTTGAACACTGTTCGGAGCGCAAAGGATTTCTTCTTTCCGCAGACCGAAAATCTGATGGATTTTAAGGTGGAGGGAAAGAATATTGAGGTCATCGACACCCGGAGCGAATGTGAGGATTTTGTGCTCTTTGGGGTGCGTGCCTGTGATGTGAAAAGCTTTGAGGTGTTAGACCGCGTCTTTTTAGCAGACCCGATCGACACCTATTATCAGAATCGGCGCGAGCATGGCGTGATCTTCTCGCTTGCCTGCACCAGACCGCAGGAAACCTGTTTCTGCAAAACCTTTGGCATTGACGCATCCGCCCCGGAGGGGGATGTTGTCTGCTGGAAAACGGACGACACTCTCTATTTAGAGGCAAAAACCGAAAAGGGAAACGCTGTGTTGGAAGCCCTTTCGGATGTCACCGAGGAATCAGACGCAGCAGCAGTAACCGCACAGCAGGAGGAAACAAAAAAGAGACTGGAAAAACTCCCTCTCTCCTCCCTCTCCGCCGAGAAATTCGGTTCGGGAAAAACGGCGGAATTTTTCAATGCGCCGGAATGGAGCGCGCTTTCCGAGTCCTGCTTAGGCTGCGGTACCTGTACGTTTGTCTGCCCGACCTGTCAGTGCTATGACATTAAGGACTTCAACACCGGACACGGTGTGACGCGTTTCCGCTGCTGGGATTCCTGCATGTATTCCGACTTTACAAAAATGTCGGCAGGTCAGCCGCGTTTAACGCAGTTAGAGCGTTTCCGTCAGCGGTTCATGCATAAATTAGTATACTATCCGACCAATAACGACGGATTGTTCTCCTGTGTCGGCTGCGGAAGATGTCTTTCCAAATGTCCGATTCAGATGAATATTGTAAAAGTAATGAAAACGTTAGGAGGTCAGAACAATGGCTGATAGAAAAGAACCCCTGATTCCGGTGGTTGGTGTAGTAACCGACATCCGGATCGACACGCCGGATGTAAAAACGTTCCGCGTGGTCACTCCTGACGGAAAAAAAGCCTTTGAGCATAAACCGGGACAGTGTGCAATGCTCTCTATCCCGGGTGTGGGCGAGGCGATGTTTTCCATCACCTCCTCCCCGACCAATGAAGAATTTATGGAATTTTCCATTAAAAAATGCGGCTGTGTAACAGAATGGCTGCACTCGATGGAGGTTGGTCAGCAGATCACCATCCGCGGTCCTTACGGCAATGCCTTTCCGGTGGATACTGAATTTGCCGGACACGACATGCTCTTTATTGCCGGCGGTATCGGACTTGCTCCGCTCCGCTCTGTAATTAACTATTGCCGCCATTTCCGCGACCGCTACGGAAAAATCGATATTGTCTACGGTTCGCGCAGTATGCAGGATTTAGTAGACTATCAGGAAATTATTGACGAATGGTCAAAGGATGCTGGTGTGACGGTGCACTTAACCATCGACCGCGAGCAGCCGGAGTGGGACGGTCATGTAGGGTTTGTTCCGAACTATGTAAAGGAATTAGGCTTTTCGACCGATAAAATCGCAATTTTATGCGGTCCTCCGATCATGATTAAATTCACACTTGCAGGACTCCAGGAGCTTGGCTTTGACAAGACCCAGGTTTATACCACCATGGAGCTGCGCATGAAGTGCGGAATCGGAAAGTGCGGCCGCTGCAATATCGGATCAAAATATGTCTGCAAGGACGGCCCGGTATTCCGCTGCGATGAAATAGACGAACTTCCGGACGAGTATTAATGAGTGCATCGGCACAGAGAGGAATGATTTGATTATGGAAAATATGGTTCATATTTATCTGTTTGGAAAACAGTATACAGTACCTGATAACCTCACCATCATGCGTGCGATGGAATATGCAGGCTATCAGCTGGTGCGCGGCTGCGGATGCAGAAACGGATTCTGCGGCGCATGCGCAACAATTTACCGCATTAAGGGCGAGCGCGAATTAAAGACCTGTCTTGCATGTCAGACAAAGGTGGAGGACAATATGTATATTGCAACTCTGCCGTTTTTCCCGCTGGTAAAGCAGGTTTACGACATTGAAAAGATTCAGCCGACCCAGCAGATTATGATGCAGCTTTATCCGGAAATTTACGCATGTGTCGGCTGTAATGCCTGCACAAAGAGCTGTACCCAGAAACTGAATGTGATGCAGTATATTGCATACGCACAGAGAGGCGAATTTGACAAGTGTGCAGAAGAATCTTTTGACTGCGTTATGTGCGGTGTATGCTCTTCCCGCTGTCCGGCAGGAATTTCCCATCCGCAGGTTGCAATGCTTGCACGGCGCTTAAACGGAAAATATCTTGCTCCGAAAAGCGAGCATCTGGAAAACCGTGTCAAGGAAATCAATGACGGAACATTTACCGAGCTGATTGAAAACCTCATGGGCAAGCCGATTGAGGAAATCAAAGAGCTTTATAACAACAGAGAAATCGAGAAGTAAGGAGGGGATTTAGAATGTACGCAAAGGAATTTCAGGAATCCTTAAAGGCAGTTGAGGCGGCAAGAGAGGCAAATATCGCATACGAACCAAAGCGTATGACCGCAGAGGAAAAAGATAAATTGCTCACCGCTTATCATCCGGACTATAAAAAGAGTGAGTTTGAAACGCTTGCAATCGGCGCAAACAAGGGCGAGAAAGTGCCGCATGAGCTTTGCGAAATGCTCCAGGCACACAGCCGTATCAAGGCAGAGGATGTCAATTTGGAGGATGTCCGCTATGATGTGGACGTCTTAATCATCGGCGGCGGCGGCGCTGGCGCATCGGCTGCCATTGAGGCAGACAATACCGGCGCAAAGACTATGATTGTAACCAAGCTCCGGATTGGCGACGCGAACACCATGATGGCAGAGGGCGGAATCCAGGCAGCAGACAAACCGAACGATTCCCCGGCAATCCATTTTGTAGACGCATTCGGCGGCGGTCACTATGCAGCAAAGCGCGAGCTTTTAGCAAAATTAGTATGTGACGCACCGGAGGCAATCCAGTGGCTGAATGATCTGGGTGTGGAATTTGACAAGGACGAAAACGGAACAATGGTGACCACCCACGGCGGCGGAACTTCCCGGAAACGTATGCATGCTGCAAAGGACTATTCCGGTGCAGAAATCATGCGGACACTGCGTGACGAAGTATTAAACCGCGGCATCCCTGTCGTAGACTTCACCTCTGCCATTGAACTGATCTTAGACGAGAACGGCAAGGCAGCCGGCGCAGTTTTGATGAACATGGAAACCAAAGAGCTGATGGTGGCACGTGCAAAGACGGTCATTATCGCAACCGGCGGTGCAGGACGTATGCACTATCAGGGCTTCCCCACCTCCAACCACTACGGCGCAACCGCAGACGGTCTGGTGTTAGGTTACCGCGTGGGCGCAAAGCTGCTTTATGCAGATACGCTCCAATACCATCCGACCGGCGTTGCTTATCCGCAGCAGATTTTCGGTGCGTTAGTAACCGAAAAGGTTCGTTCCCTGGGTGCAAAATTAGTAAACCGTGACGGTAAGGTATTTATGCATCCGCTGGAAACGCGTGACGTTTCCGCAGCGTCTATTATCCGCGAATGCTCCGACCGCGAGGAGGGCGTTGACACCGGCAGCGGCAAGGCTGTCTGGCTGGATACTCCGATGATCGAGGCAATCGGCGGCGAGGGTACAATCGAAAAGAGAATCCCGGCAATGATGAGAATGTTCGCAAGCTACGGAATCGACATCCGGAAAGAGCCGATTCTGGTTTATCCGACACTGCATTATCAGAACGGCGGTCTGGATATTGACGTATCCGGCATGACCACCAATGTGGAAAATCTGTTTGTAGCCGGTGAGGCTGTCGGCGGAATCCACGGCAGAAACCGTCTGATGGGAAATTCCCTTTTGGATATTATCGTGTTTGGCAGAAATGCAGGTCAGAACGCGTCCAAAAAAGCAAAGGAAACAACGCTCGGCAAGCTGACGCTTTCCCATATCGCAAAATTCGACAAGGAGCGCGAGGAAGCAGGCATCCAGACAGACGCTGTTTCTCCGAAGCTTTTACCAAACTATACAAACAAGAAAAGTGAAATCTAAGTAATGCTATTAAGGACGGGCGTTTTTTCGCCCGTCCTTACAGCGGTTGAACCAATAGGGGGTTTTTTTATGGAATTATTCAATGGGGTCATTAACGTAACAGGTGTTTCTTACCTGATTTTTTCAATTATGATCATCGTTGCGCTGGGTTACCTGTTAGGACGTGTTACCGTTAAGGGTGTGTCCTTGGGAACTGCCGGCGTTTTTGTCATATCTCTGTTATACGGCGCGTTCTTCTACACCAAGCTGACCGACGCTTTAAAAACAGCTGAAATCGCACAGCACGGTCTGAAGATTGTAGAAAATCTCGGACTTGTGTTCTTTGTTACCTCGGTTGGCTTTATTGCAGGACCGAAGTTCTTTAAGAATTTGAAAAACAATTTTAAATCGTACATCCTGCTTGGTGTTACAATTATTCTTGCCGGCGGTCTGACCTGCGTGGCATGCTATCTGATCGGACGGAATCATGAAACAGATCAGACACAGTTTTTAGCGCTGATCGACGGTCTGCTCTCCGGCTCGCTCACCACAACACCGGGATTCTCCGCCGCAAAAGAAACAGTCAAAAATGTGTTCGCAGCAACACCGGATTTAGCAAGCGAATATGAGGCGGCTGTTACCGTCGGATACGGAATTGCATACTTATTCGGTGTTATCGGCGTGGTTTTATTTGTTCAGATTCTTCCGAAAATTGTACATGCCGATATGGACGCAGAACGCAAAAAGCTTTTGAGCGTGGATACCGGCTCGGCAAAGGAAAAGCTTTCCGGACTGATTGAAATTGATGATATGGGCTTGGGCGCATTCGGACTTGCCGCTATGATCGGTCTTGTACTCGGTAATATCCGGATTCCGCTGACCTCGCAGGGTCTTTCCGGCACATGCTTCTCTCTCACCACCACCGGCGGCGCACTCATTACCGCGCTCGTATTCGGTCATTTTTCGCACATCGGCAAGGTAAGCATTATGCCGCCGAAAAAGACGCTGGAATGCTTAAGAGAATTGGGACTGATGATCTTTTTGATCGGCGCAGGTGTTGCCGGCGGCGCAAACTTTGTGAAGTACTTTAAACCGATCTACTTCCTCTATGGCGCACTCATGACGCTGATTCCGATGATTATCGGCTATATCATCGCAACCAAGGTGCTGAAATTAAGTCTCTTAAACTCGCTCGGCTCTATCACCGGCGGTATGACCAGCACCCCGGCGCTCGGAACACTCATCCATGTGGCAAAGACAGAGGACGTTGCCTCCGCCTACGCCGCAACCTACCCGATCGCCCTTTTAGCAGTCGTGCTTGTGTCGCAGTTTATGATTGTAATTTTTGCATAACTCAAATCATGCCATAGGTTTTTCACCTGTGGCATGATTTTTTTTGTGTTTTTTTAAAAATATACTTGCATTTTGTTGAATTTGTGATATAATATAGGAGTAATTTATATGAGGAGGAGCATATTATGAGAATCAAGTACTTAGGCACAGCAGCTGCAGAGGGTGTTCCGGGGATCTTCTGTGACTGTGAAAACTGCAAACGCGCCCGGAAATTAGGCGGAAAAAACATCCGGACAAGATCACAGGCAATCCTTGACGATACGCTTTTGATCGACTTTCCGGCAGACACCTATACGCATTTTCTGCGCTTTAATCTGCCGCTGACCAAAATCAAATCCTGTATTATCACACATTCCCACATGGATCATCTGTATCCGGTTGAATTTGAGATGCGAGTTAATGGTTATGCACATGTGGATTCCGGTGAACCGCTGACACTTTATTCTGCTGAAAGCGGATATAACATGGTCAAGGAAGTGATTGACCGGTACAATATCTCGGAGCAGGATCTCCGCGCGGTTCTGATTAAACCGTTTGAGACATTCGAAGCAGACGGCTACCGGATCACCCCGATCAAGGCAAGCCACGATCCAAAGTCTACCCCGGTTGTTTTTGCAATCGAAAAGGGCGGTAAAAGACTGCTCTATTTTAACGATACAAGCGCGCTTTGCGAGGAGAGCATGGAGTGTCTGAAAACCTTCAGTGATCAGCCGTTTGATCTGATTTCCTTAGACTGTACCGAGGCATGCAACGAGATGAACTATGTCGGACACATGAATCTGAAGCGCTGTATTGCAACCCGCAAGGTATTCTATGAAATCGGTGTAGCAGATGAACACACAGAATTTGTGCTGAATCATTTCTCTCATAACGGTAAAAACGGCATTTACGACGATTTTGCGAAAATTGCCGCAGAGGAGGACTTTTTAGTCTCCTACGACGGAATGGAGCTGGAATTCTAAAACATGAACCAAACACAAAAAGAAACACAAATCCAAAAATTATCAAAAAAAAGCGAAATCCGCAGAATGACGCTTTTATTCATGTTTCTGTATCTGATCAGTTATATCACCAGAATCAATTATGGCGCAGTCATTTCTGAAATTGTTCATGCGCAGGGGATGCCAAGACCAGAGGCATCCCTTGCCCTGACAGCAAGCGCCGTAACCTACGGTGTCGGTCAGATATTAAGCGGATTTTTAGGGGATCGTTTAAATCCAAAAAAACTGATTTTTGCCGGCTTGATTGTGACGCTGTCTATGAATCTGGTGATTCCGTTTTGCAAGGCAGCCCTCGGAATGACTGCGGCATGGGCGATAAACGGTATGGCACAGGCATTCATGTGGCCGCCGCTGATCAAAATCATGACCACAATCTTTCACAAAGAGGACTATCAGCGCTCCTGCCTGGTTGTCTCCTTTGCAAGCTCCATCGGAACAATGCTTGTTTACTTGCTTTCGCCGCTCTGCATCTATCTGGGCGGCTGGCGGTTAATTTTCTTTGTTTCTGCCATTTGCGCCGCTGTTATGGCTGCGGTATGGTATCGGAAATGTCCCGATCCAGGAAAGCAGCAAAGCACGGCAGCGGCAAAGAAAGCGGGAACGCTTTCGCACCGCGTATATCTCATTTTAGGGCTGACAATGCTTGCAATTGCTTTGCAGGGTGTTCTGCGCGACGGAGTGACCACATGGATGCCCTCCTATATTGCAGACACCTTCCACCTGGACAATAAATTTGCGATTTTGACCGGTGTTGTGCTTCCGATCATCAGCATCCTGATGCTGCAGGTTGCCTCGATTCTTTACCGTAAGAAGATCAGGACAGAACTGACGCTGGCAAGTCTGATGTTTTTCGGCGGATTTCTGACAAGCTTTCTGATGTTTTTAGCAAACGGCATGTCAGCAGGAATTTCCGTTGCTTTAGCAGCAGCATTATCCGGCTTTATGCATGGCGCAAACTGGGTGATGACCTCTATGATTCCGCCGCACTTTGCAAAATACGGAAATATCTCCTTTATTTCCGGTCTGTTAAACTTCAGCGCTTATATCGGAAGTGCAGCTTCTGCTTATGGCATTGCCGCCTTTTCGGAACGGTTTAGCTGGAACGGCACACTGCTCCTTTGGGCAATGCTTGCCTTTGCAGGGTGTGCAGTCTGCTTTTTTGCAGGAATCTACTGGAGAAAGCTTAAGAAAAATAACGATTTATAGTACTCGGAACAAAATGTTTATAGCGCAGCGGTGTTTATGCCTGCTGCGCTATTTTTGTGCGGTTATTCAGCACATTCGTTCGTGTACACGGGCGGATATTATCTGCTCTACGGATTTTTACCGAAATTCACAAAAATTCGCTCATTTAAAAACCGTGGTTATCATAGAATTTACTGTTGCATTTTTATTTATTTTATGTTATAATAGTGATGATACAACGAACTTTTTGGAGGCATGATATGAATATTCACAAGATTCGGGAGGAAATGCGGCAAAAATCAATTTACGACATTCCGCTGCGCGTAACCTTCTATGCGCGTGTTTCCTCCGAAAAGGACGAACAGCTCAATTCCTTAGACAATCAGATTTCCTATTACACAGACTATATTAAAAAAAATAAAAACTGGGCGTACATTCCCGGCTATATTGACGAAGGGTTATCCGGAATGTCTACAGCAAAACGGGAAAATTTCCACCACATGATCAACGATGCAGCAACAGGGAAGTTTGACTTAATTCTGACAAAAGAAATCACCCGTTTTGCCCGAAATACGCTCGACAGTATTCAATATACCCGAAAGCTTTTATCCGATGGTGTGGGAGTGTTCTTTCAGAACGACAATATCAACACGTTAGATGAGGACTCGGAGCTGCGGCTCACCATTATGTCCGGCATTGCGCAGGATGAGCTGCGGAAGCTTTCCTCCCGAATCAAATTCGGACATCAGCAAGCAATCAAAAACAACGTTGTTCTCGGAAACAGCCGCATTTTCGGCTATGACAAAAAGGACAAGCGGCTTGTGATTAATGAGGACGAGGCAAAAATGGTGCGCAAGCTTTTCGAGCTTTATGCAACTGACCAATACAGCATGAAACAGCTCGAAAATCTTTTTTGGGAGCAAGGCTATCGGAATAGAAACGGCAACAAGATTGCACATTCAACCATGTCGAACACGATTTCCAATCCGAAATACAAGGGATACTATGTCGGCAATAAGGTCAAGGTGGTGGATATGTTTACGAAAAAGCAGCATTTTCTGCCGCCGGAGGAATGGGTAATGTTTAAAGACGAAAGCGGAGAAATTGTTCCGGCAATCGTGAGTGAGGAGCTTTGGGAACAGGCGAATGCCGTATTAACTCGCAGAAGCAAGGATGTGAAGAACCGGCAAAACCAATGTAATCATCAGAATCTTTTAACCGGAAAGCTTTTCTGCACACACTGCGGCGCAGCATACTACCGCCGGGACAGCAAAAACCGCGACGGAAGTAAAAACAGCAAATGGGTATGCAGCGGAAAGATTAAAAACGGAGCGGATTCCTGCCCATCCTTTCCGATTTATGAAGAAGAAATAAAGCCTCTTTTGTTTGACGTTTTTAAAGAAACCGCTCCGATTGCAGAAGATTTGGTAGAACGCTATATTGAAATGTATCGCTCTCTGGACTCGGACGACAAAATTGCAAAACGAATTGAAGACTTAAAAAAAGAGACTGAGCTTGAATACAAAAAGAAAAGCAAGCTTTTGGATTATAACGTCAACGGCGATATTTCCGACAAGGACTATATCCGTATGAATAAGGAATGCGATGAACGAATCCAAAAAGCCGAGGAGGAGCTTTCCGAATGCTACAACCGTCAAAATTCAAAAGAAGAATTCAAATCGCATATTGATACCATCCGCTCTGTTTTACGGGAGGCTGAAAAAGATGCTGCAAGCGGAATCATCACACCGGAGTTTTGCAGCCGGTATCTTGATAAGATTTATGTCACCCCAGAGGGCGACAGCATGCGTCTTGATATCAAGATTTTTACCGGCGAGGCATGCGAAAAGAGTCTGGTGCGTCTCAAACATCGTTCGGGTCACATCTCTAAGAAGATGATTGAGGACTACGAGAACAGACTCAAATAACTTCTGATCAGTCAAAAGTCTTAACCCGGCGGCATAGGGCATACATGAGATGTCCTTAACGTCAGAAACACATGCAGAAAAGAAAAACCGAGTTGGTGTTAAAACAAAGAGATAGAAAATGTTCTTTCTCTGCATAAAAAAGGCGGAGGGGCTGTTCATAAAACAGTCTCTCCGCTTTTTCATGCCTGAATGTTTTAATCTTCCGAGATAGAACACTCTGCAAGGTTTCCATCCTGATACCGCAGGGTTTTCAACTCATACCCGATAAACGAAACACTCTGTTCTGCTGACAGAACGCGTAATTGTGCCGTTTGTGCTTTATCTGTCGGATTAAACAATCTTACAATATACCCTTTTCCGTCATCAGACTGTTTGAGGGCAGTGAATTGAACATTCCCTGTTAATTCCACCGGAGCAATCGGTCTTTCTCCTGCCGGGTCGGGGTAGAATGAAAGCAGCATGGGGCGCATATTGAAATGCTGTGCCGTTCTTGACGCGTTCTTTAGAATTTCTTCCTTTTCTCCAATCTCAAACAAGAACTCAAAATCACGCTCGCCCTGGTCAATATGAGCAGTATAGCGATCCTGCGGCAGCGGCATCCGATCTGGCAACGGATGGGTGCAATATGCCGGGGAACGCATCAGCGTCAGCTTTAATTCACTTTCTTTTTTATCAAATGCAGAGCTGTAGATTCCTTGGTTGATTGCAAGAATTGCATACTGTTCCGAGGTCAGTGCAAGATACTCCTGCGATACATTTTCGGTCATATCGTCCTTTAAGACTTCCTCGCCGAAGATCTGCTGACCGATACAGGTATCTGCTCCAAACGCAGACGGAATCCGCATACGGACAAGCTTCTGCTTTTCGTCCCAAACGAGCCGGACATGAATTTTCAAGCCCTCATGCCTTGACATCACATACCGAACGACTGCTCTTGCAGAGTTGTATACAAAAATCGCCTCTGCAACCGTCCGGACTGCGCCGTCCTCAATGATATGTACCGCCTTAATCGGCTCTTTCACTCCGCAAAACCGCTGTGCCTCAGCATCATCGGCAAGCTGAAAGCTTCCAAGCTTTTTCTCCCAACTGTTATGCTCCATATACCACGGGTCATAATTATCCTCATAAACCTCTAAAGAAAATGCTCCCGGCTTTACATACTGGACGCCATCCCGGCTATATTCGTCCACCAGACCGGTTTTACGGTTAATTTGAATCCGGATGCCGTCCTGTTCAAACACATAGCAATCGCCGTCCTCCGGCATCGTATATACCGGCTTTTCCTCCTTGCGGATAAATGCACAGTCAAACCGGGACATACTCATCGGAGCAAGCTCTGCATAAAAGGTTGCACGCTTGCGCCACTGGATTGGGAGGTTGCTGTTTTCCTTTTCACTTTGCGACGGCAAACGCTGATCTTTTTCGTCATATACCGCACATTCTAAGAATGGGCTTTCCCAATCCTGATCCCAGAGCATAAATTCACAGAAGAAATCACCGCGGATTGGATACGGGTAGGGATTATATGCGAAAATCGGAATCCGATCCGGTCTTGCCGGCTTTTGTCCGTGTGACAGCGCAAAAAATGCTCTTGCTTTTACTCTCGCCAAAATCTCCAGCGCATGGTCAAGCACCCGCAATCCCATTTCCTCTGCCGACTGTACCGATGAGCCGGGGAGAATATCGTGAAATTGTACTAAAAGAATATCGTAAATTGCCTGCACAAGCTCCTCTGCCGGATAGTCCATGGTTCCTGCCATATGGGCATGGCTTGCCATCATCTCGGTCATAAAATAGGTATTTTCCGTCTGACGGTACTTTTGCTTTAACCGCACCTGACTGCTGTAACAGCCAACCATAGACGGAACTAAGCTTTCCGAAAATGCCGGCAGCTCTTTTTTAGAAAGCTCTGCAAGATAATCCTCCGGTGCAGACTGCAAAAGCTCCACACCCTCCGGGGCGCATTTTTCGGTCAGGTCGGCAATCTTTTCAATATCCTCTTTTGACGGACCGCCGCCGTGGTTGCCGATTCCCCAAAGGCAGATCATAGAATCGCCCTCCGGGCAGCGGTCGATAAAGCTTTGGATTTTTTCTGTTGCTCTGCCTTTGGGAGTATTGTACGCATCTGCACGAATGGCGGTAATTTCCGAACCGTCATAACCAATCCACCGGAATTCATTCGCCGGAAGCTTTAAAAGGTGTTCCTGCGGTCGGACTGCCAGATACCCCCGATAACCAAACTGTTTCATAATCTGAACCAGTCCGCGCGAATGTCCGAACGAATCCACATTCATCGCCACATCCGGCTTAACGCCAAATTTCTCCCAAAAATATTTTCTTCCCTCGCTGATCTGACGAACTAACGCTTCTCCGCAGGGCATGTTGCAGTCCGGCTGCAAATACCAGCCGCCCATGATGCGCCACTTTCCCTCTTTGACAAGCTTTTGGATTTCCCGGAAAAGCGGCATGTCGTATTCCTCAATCCAACGATATAAAAGTGCTTCATTATGGCAGAATACAAACTGATCGTATTCCTCGCAAAATTTTGCAGCAATCCGGAAGGTGGAAAGCGTTTCCGCTGCTCCTTCTTCCCACTCCCACTGCCACACCGGGTCTAAATGGGCATTGCAGATTAGATGAATTCTTTTTGACATAGACTTGACTCCTTTTTACCGGATTCCGATCCGGCATTATTTTTCTTTATTATACATGATCTTCCGCAAAAAATCAATAGAAAAAACGATTACAAATATGTGTTTTTTTGCGGAATTAATCTTTTATTTTCGTTTCATCACGAAGACTCTAAACATACATTTTCTCTGACGCAAAACCGCTCCTCCGTTTTCACGAAAGAGCGGTTTTCCTTTACCGTTTAATTTTCTTTGTTGCTGTTTTTTCAAATTCCACACTCCGGAATTTAATTTTCCGGATTTGTTTATAAGATGCAAGATTCTTATTCAGCTCCATGATGTCTTTTTTGATCTGCTCATGACATCCGTTTCCGCTTTCGGTGTAGATTTCTGCGGTAATGAGTTCATTTTCAGAATAAACAATCACCTCGGTAACGTTTTCAATGCCGGAAATCAACTCCTCCAATTCCTCCGGATAGACATTCTTTCCGTTTGCGGTCAGGATCATATTCTTTTTTCTGCCCGTGATATAGAGGAATCCGTCCGCGTCAATTTTGCCGATATCTCCGGTGTTGAACCAGCCATCCGCAAGAACGCGCGCGGTTGCCTCCGGGTTCTCATAATACCCTTTCATCACAATATCGCCCTTAATGCAGATTTCACCCTCGCCGTCCTCATTCGGGTTTTCAATTTTCGCATGTACCCCTGGAATCGGCAATCCGACACTGCCGCTCTTAACCCAGCAGGTGCGGTTGGTTGCAACAATCGGAGAACATTCTGTAATTCCGTAGCCGTTGATAATCTGAATCCCCAGATCGTCAAAGGCTTTTAAATAAAATTCCTCCACCGGTGCGCCGCCGGTGATAATCATTTGCAGATTGCCACCGAATGCGTCCAATACCGATTTAAAGAACACGCGCCGCATATCAATGCCGACCTTGCGCAGCTGATTACTGGTTTTAATCAACGCTTTTAATGCCTTAGCCTTTCCCTGCTTTTCGGCATTTTTCCAGATATTTTTATAAAAGCTCTTAATAAAGAGAGGAACAACCGAAATATGTCCCGGCTTTGCCGCCTGAATACTTTTTAGAATGGTGTGCAGGCTGTCGTTAATATAAACCGGATAACCAACCCATACCTGACAGAGAACCCCTGCCATAAAGCCAAAGGTGTGATTCAGCGGCAGCACCATAACCGTTCCTTTCGGAATAGACAGGTTTTCCAGGCTATGCTGTGCGTCTGATAAAAGATTTCTTTGTGAAAGCATCACGCCCTTTGGCGTTCCGGTTGTACCGGAGGTATAGATCACAGCGCAGACCTCGTCAATCGAAACGCTGGTATCCAGGAATGCGGTGTCTCCGTTTTGCAGCGCCTCACTGCCCAGAGAAAGAACCTCGTCAAACTGATCAAACGTCAGTTTTGAAACTTCAAGCTCTGCCAATACAGGAGCAGCATCCTTTTTCACACCGCCGTAAACCAGAAGATCACATCCGCTGGCATCAATCAGGGTTAAAAGCTCCTCCGGTGATAATTCCCGATCCAGCGGAAAAATCACATGTCCGCCGATTGCCGCTGCAAAATAGGTCAGAATCCACTCATAGCTGTTCTTTCCGACCACTGCAATCTTTGCACGCTCAAGTCCCTGCTGATGAAAGTAGGTTCCTAAAGCGCAGACATCATCCCAAAGCTTTTGAAACGTAATTTCTATCCGTTTGCCCTTTGATTCATACTGAAATGCCGGATCATCCCGATAGGTCTGTGCATTTTTCTTTAACATATCCCCTAAATCAGCAAAATGAGCAATCTGATTATAGGGTGCATTTTTTTGCTTCATCTTCATTCCCCCTTATCTTTTCCGATAGAATGCTTCATACGCACGATATGCCATATAGACATCTGTTTTTGCCGTTACTTCAAACGGAGAATGCATGCTAAGCACCGGAACACCGCAGTCAATGACATCCATATTCAGGTTTGCCACATACATCGCAACCGTTCCGCCGCCGCCCTGGTCAACCTTTCCAAGCTCGCCTGTCTGCCAGACAACGCCCTCAGAATCCATAATCTCTGCAATCTCATGCACAAACTCTGCTGATGCGTCGCTTGCGCCGGACTTTCCGCGCGAGCCGGTATATTTCATCAGAATCATGCCATGTCCGGCAAAGGCAGAGTTATTCTTTTCTGAAACACTCTCATAATTCGGATCAACCGCAGCGCCCACATCCGAGGAAAGGAATACGGAATTTCGGATCATATGGTTCTGCGCCGTAACAGTGCAGCTTCCAGACTCCTTTTCGAGCATTTCTGCCAATGTCATTTCAAAGAACCGCGAGAGCATACCGGTATTGCCCACCGATCCGATCTCCTCCTTATCCACTAAGAGGCAAACCGCTGTGCGCTTTGGAATTTCTTTGATTGCTAAAATACTCTTTAATGCCGTAAACGCGCAAACGCGGTCGTCCTGACCGTATGCACCGATCATGCTTTCATCCAAACCTACATTTCTTGCCTTAAATGCCGGTACTGCTTCAAGCTCTGCACTCAAAAAGTCCTTTTCCCGGATTCCGTAAAGCGTATTTAAAATTGAAAGAATTTTAAATTTCACTTTTTCGGAAATATCCTCTGCCGGAACACCTAAGCCGCCGATTAAGATATTCAGGGATTCTCCCTCAATACCGTCAATCATTTTCTTATTCATCTGATCTTTTGCAAGATGCGGCAGAAGATCGGTAACGCAGAATACTGGGTCGGTGTCCTTTTCTCCGATACAGATTTCCTGTTTGCCGTCCTTGGTATATACCACGCCGTGCAGCGCCAGCGGAATTGCTGTCCACTGATATTTTTTAATGCCGCCGTAATAGTGCGTTTTTAAAAGCGCCATACCGGTGGATTCATAGAGCGGATTCTGCTTTAAATCCAGGCGCGGGGAATCGATATGCGCACCGACAATGTTTGCGCCGTTTTCCAAACCTTCTGAACCGATCACTGCAAGCAGGATATTTTTATGCCGATTCACCAGATACACCTTATCTCCGGCACGCAGACTGGACGCTTTCTCAAGCGGCAGAAATCCGTTTTCCACTGCCATGCGCTCTGCCTCCGAAACGCATTCGCGCTCGGTTTTTCCACTGTCTAAAAATGCCCGGTATTCATCACACATAGATAGCATTTCCTGCACCTGCTCCTGCGACATTTCCTCATATGCATTCTTCGGCTGATACCGAAGCTTTTCAAATAATTCTTTTTCTGTCATTTCGACAATCCCTCCTGTTTCTGCAAACATATCGTATCTATACATATTGTACCACAAAACTTTCCCAATAGTCCATAAAAATCAACAAAAATATTTATTTTTTGTTGATATAGACGAAAAAATGTGGTACAATAGGAATGTTATAAAGATATTTGATTAGGAAATTGATGGATAAGGGGGAATCGATTGATGGTTACAAAGCTTGTGCAGCATCTTGGCTATAGTTGTGCAACCTGCTCTGTTTTTACCTGCCGACCGGTTCAGATTTTTGATCTGCCCCAAAACCGGACAACAGTTTTTTACTGTGAGGAGGAATGCGGCAGCGAGGTTCTCAGAATCACACCCAAAAAGAGCAGCTATCATTTAGAATTGAAATGCTCCTGCTGCGGAGAGGTTCATGCCTATGATCTGACAAAAACGCATTTCTGGAACACAGAATTTCATGAGTTGTCCTGCCCGGCATGCGATATGGCGATCATGATGCTGGGAAGTAAAAAACGCGTCAAGGAAGCAATTAAAGCACAGAATGATTTTCTTGCCTCCTTTGCCAACGAGCTGATTCCGGACGAGCATGTCTATCTTTCCCTGTCGATTATTCAGGCAATCCGGACACTTGCAGGCGCGCATGCGCTTTACTGCGACTGCGGCTCTGACCAGATCACGGCAACAGAACTGCCGGATCAGATTTCTCTGAGCTGCCGCGACTGCGGCAATCAAAGAAATATTCCCATCTCGGATGAGACATTAGAAAAACTTTTGCATGCAAGTACATTTGTACTTCATAAATAAATGTCATCAGGCAATTGCGGTGCAGTTACCTGATCAATATTACAAGGAGGAAATTAAAAATGTTAGTTTCAGCAACAGAAATGTTAAACAAAGCGGTAGCCGGAAAATATGCTGTCGGTCAGTTCAACATCAACAACCTTGAGTGGACAAAAGCAATTCTTGCCACCGCTCAGGAAAACAATTCACCGGTAATTTTAGGTGTTTCCGAGGGCGCAGGAAAATACATGACCGGATTTAAAACCGTTGCAGCTATGGTAAAGGCTATGATCGAAGAAATGAACATCACCGTTCCGGTTGCTCTGCACCTGGATCACGGAACCTATGAGGGCTGCTTTAAGTGTATCGACGCAGGATTTTCATCCATCATGTTCGACGGTTCTCACTATCCGATTGAGGAAAACATTGAAAAGACAAAGGAACTTGTAAAAATCAGCCATGAAAAGGGACTTTCCATTGAGGCTGAGGTTGGTTCTATTGGCGGCGAGGAGGACGGCGTAATCGGCGCTGGCGAAATCGCAGATCCGAACGAGTGCAAAATGATTGCAGATCTCGGTGTAGATTTCTTAGCAGCCGGTATCGGCAATATCCACGGAAAATATCCGGCAAACTGGAAAGGCTTAGACTTCGACGCATTAGCAAAGACAAAAGCATTAATCGGCGATCTTCCGCTCGTTCTGCACGGCGGCACGGGCATCCCGGCTGACATGATCAAAAAGGCAATTTCCTTAGGTGTTGCTAAAATCAACGTGAACACCGAGTGCCAGCTCTATTTCCAGGAGGCTACCAGAAAGTATATTGAGGAGGGCAAGGATCTGCAAGGCAAAGGCTTTGATCCGAGAAAACTCTTAGCTCCGGGTTATGAGGCAATCAAGGTAATTGTAAAAGAAAAGATGGAGCTTTTCGGTTCTGTCAACAAGGCATAAGAGTATGGAGATACAGAAACGCTGGTTAGAGCTTGCAATTGAATTGCAGGCTCTTTCTCAGGCAGGATTAGAATACAGCCGGGATCGGTTTGATCTGGAACGCTTTGAACGCATCCGCGAAATTTCTGCGGAAATGGTTTCTTTAAAAACTGACCTCACTCCGGAAAAGGTATATGATCTTTTCTGTAACGAATCCGGCTACCAGACTCCAAAGGTAGATACGCGCGCTGCAATTATTCAGGACGGAAAAATCCTGTTAGTGCAGGAATCCAACAAAACCTGGTCACTTCCGGGCGGCTGGTGTGATGTGGATCAATCCGTTATGGAAAACACCATCAAAGAAGCACGCGAGGAAGCCGGTCTGGATATTACAGTCGACCGTCTGGCAGCTGTTTTAGACCGGAAAAAGCATAATCTTCCCGTTTATGCTTACAACGTTTGCAAGTTTTTCTTTCTCTGCACCGCAGTCGGCGGAGAATTTGCGAAAAATTCCGAAACAATTGACAGCGGATGGTTTGCCTTAGACGAACTTCCGCCCTTGGCAGAAGAAAAAAACAACTACGAACAAATTAAACTGTGCTTTGATGCATCCCGCGATCCGAACTGGGTCACGGTGTTTGATTAAAAAAAACGGCAGGCGCTCATTCTGCGCCGCCGATTTTTTTTAAATACGGAAATAAAGAAATTGCCGCCGCTCCTAAGACGCATCCAAACCCTGCGCCGCCAATCAGCAGAAAGGGCAGATAATAAAATACAGAGCTATTTTTCAGAATCGCAAACGCTGCCAACAGCTGTCCGAAATTATGTGCCGCACCACCGGCTGCGCTAATTCCGATCCAGGAGCAAAACCGCTTTGCTGCATACATCACCAAAAGGCTCATTGCTCCTCCTGCAAAGGAATAGACAAAAGCCGTCATACCGGCAAAAAGCAAAGCAGATACGAATGTTTTTAAAAGCATGATCAGAAATACCTGTCGCGCCGGCAGCCGGTCGATTGCAAACAGCAGCACGAAATTGGAAAGTCCAATTTTCATTCCCGGAACGGGAACCGGAATCGGAATCAGACTTTCCACATATCCTAAAATGATGGCAAGCGAAACCAGAATGGCAGACAGCGTTAAATCTTTTGCTTTCATCTTATTCCTCCGATTCAATTTCCACCGTCATCCGGTTCGGCAGACAGACGATTGTTTTTCCCGGTTTTTCAGCCTTTCCCTGGCGCATGCACAGCTGATCCGGGCAGTCCGCCTCCGAAACCCAGACGCGCCGGTCTGAAACTGTGACCGTGTTATGTCCGTTGACCGACACCGTCTGATTTTCTTTTAGAGAAAGTCTCTGATAAATCTCTCCGTTCACCCGGATCACCGCATAATCACCGCTTTTTGGCTTCTTTGCATAGATTCCAAAGGCACATAATGCAAAAAACAGGACAGCGCCTATCACAATCAAATCATTTTTTTTCATGGAAACACCATCCTTTTTTAGAATTTACTAATCTTTCATAATACGTACATAAAAAAGACACAATTATCTGATACAATAGAAAATGTAAATAAGAATCTTATTTACACATTATACCTTCCCCTTAATATTTTATAAGCAAAAGCCGTACTGTTTCAGTACGGCTTTTGTTTTGCTGTGGGGATGTTAAAAAAGGATAGAAACCGTTTGTTCTTTTTGAAACCCTTTTGTTTATACATACGGTGTAATATCCAATGGATACGTTCCTGTAAAGCAGCCGTTACAAAAACCGCATTTTGCATTCGGTGCAATTTGGGCAAGGGATTCCACGCTTAGAAATCCGATACTGTCCGCACCAATCATATCACGGATTTCATCCATGGTATAATTACATGCAATCAGCTGATCCTGCGATGGAACATCCGTTCCGAAATAGCAGGGATACAGAAACGGCGGCGCAGAGGAACGGACATGTACCTCGGTGGCGCCTGCCTTGCGCAGGAGGGCAACAATTCTTTTGGAGGTTGTTCCGCGGACAATTGAATCGTCCACCATCACCACGCGCTTTCCCTCCACCGTGCTTTTTAAAACATTCAGCTTGATTCTGACCGCATTTTCACGCATTGCCTGCGTCGGCTGGATAAACGTTCTTCCGATATATTTATTCTTTACAAATCCGATTCCGTAAGGAATATGCGATTCCTCGCTATAGCCGATTGCCGCACTGATACCGGAATCCGGAACACCGATGACTACATCTGCCTCCACCGGATATTCGCGTGATAAGTATGCGCCGGCAAGCTTTCTGGAATCGTGCGCCATCTGACCGGCTAAAATACTGTCCGGACGCGAAAAATACAAATATTCAAAGATACACATATGAGAGGATGCCTGCTTGACATAGGTATCAATCGTCCGCACCTCGCCGTCCTCTACAATCACAATCTCACCCGGCTTTAAGTCGCGTACAAATTCTGCACCCAGACTGTCGAACGCGCAGGTTTCAGAGGAAAAACAGATTGATTTTCCGATTCTGCCCATAGAAAGCGGACGGAAGCCCCACGGGTCACGCACTGCAATCAGCTTTTTTGCACTCATCACAATCAGAGAATATGCCCCGACTAAATTTTTCATCGTCATTTCAATGGCACGCTCCACGCTGCCTGCCTTTAAGCGTTCCCGGGCAATCAGATAAGCAATTGCTTCGGTGTCGGTGGTGGTCTGGAAAATAGCGCCGTTCTCACTCAGCTGTTTCCAAAGCTGTTCGGAATTGATCAGGTTTCCGTTATGCGCTAAGGCAAGGTTTCCTTTAACATAGCGGATCACCAGCGGCTGTGCATTTTCTCTCCGGGATTCGCCCGTTGTGGAATATCGCACATGTCCGACCGCCATTGTTCCGTGCAGTCTCGACAGGATTTCTTCATTAAAAACCTCATTCACCAAGCCCATGTCTTTATACTGCACAATTTCCCGGTTGTTATTAATCGCCATACCGCAGCTTTCCTGTCCGCGGTGCTGCAAGGCATAGAGTCCGTAATAGGTAGCTCTTGCAGCCTCTCCGTCCGGATCATAGATGGCAAATACGCCGCATTCCTCTCCGATTGGTTCTTGTAAGCTCATTCTGTTCTCCCTTCAAATTCGACTGTTGCCTCATCTTATGTATTCATTATACCGCTTTTTCTTAGAAATAGCAAGGCTTTTTCCGATTCATTCTTCTTTTTTTATGTTTTCACAAGTTTTAAAATAAACGGTTTTTGCTTTCTTGGTGACAATGCCGGGATTCCCCATTGCAAAATCCGACAAAATGTAGTATAATATAGGCTACCGGACACAATCCGGGACATAATAATAAAAACAAAAGGAGGTACAACGATATGATTATTATTATGCGTCCGTCGGCAAGCGCGCAGGAAATCGCTGCGGTAGAAAAGAAGCTGGAGGAATACGGATTCCAGACTCATCCGATCTATGGCGAGAAAAAGACTGTTATCGGCGCGATTGGCGACAAAGACCGTCTAAGCATGAATCAGATGCTGATGATGAGCGGCGTAGAAAACGTCGTTCCGATCATGAGGCCGTACAAGCTGGCAGGAAAAGAACTGCAGAAGGAGCCGTCTGTCTTTAATATCAAAGGCGTAGAAATTGGCGGAAAGACATTAGCCGTGTTTGCAGGCCCGTGTGCAATTGAGAGCCAGGAGCAGTTTAGCTTTGTGGCAAAGATGGTAAAGAGTGCAGGTGCAAGAATCCTGCGCGGCGGCGCATTTAAGCCGCGGTCCTCGCCTTATTCCTTTGCAGGACTCGAGGAGGACGGCTTGAAGATCATGAAGCAGGCAAGCGAGGAAACCGGCATGCCGATTTGTACCGAGGTTTTAGATACACGTGATGTTGACCTTGTGGCAAGCTATGCAGACATCATGCAGATCGGTGCAAGAAACATGCAGAACTTTAAGCTTTTGCGCGAGGTCGGCAAGCACAATAAGCCGATTCTTTTAAAGAGAGGTCTTGCCAATACCATTGAGGAATGGCTGATGGCGGCAGAATATATTCTGTCCGAGGGAAATGAGCAGGTAATTCTTTGCGAGCGCGGCATCAGAACCTTTGAGCCGTCCACCAGAAACACCTTTGATTTAAGCGCCATTCCGGTTACAAAGGAGCTTTCCCATCTGCCGATTATTGCAGATCCTTCGCATGCAGCAGGCACGCAAAAGTATGTCGGTGCGCTGGCAAAGGGCGCTGTTGCAGCAGGAGCAGACGGTCTGATGATCGAAGTTCACAACTGCCCGGAAAAGGCAATGTCGGACGGCGAGCAGTCCTTAACACCGACCATGTTCGCAGAACTGATGACACAGCTTGACCCGATCGCAAAAGCAGTCGGCAGAAGCTTATGATTGCCTATTTAGGGCCGCAGGGAACATTTTCTCATGCGGCGGCAATGAAATTTTGTCCGGACGAAGAACAAAAGGCATACGCAACGATTTATGCGGCAATCCGCGCAGTCTCCACAGACGAAGCGGATGCCGCAATTGTTCCGATTGAAAATTCGATTGAGGGCAGCGTGAATACCACGCTGGATACCCTGGTGCAGGAAACAGAGCTTTTTATTACCCATGAGCATCTTTTAAAAATCAGACAAAATCTGATCACGCAGCCAGGCATCCGCAAAGAGGACATCACAGAGGTGATCTCTCATCCGCAGGCAATCGGACAATGCGCAAAGCTTTTAAATCATGAATTTCCAAATGCGGTCATTTCCTTTTCCGATTCGACCGCAAAGGCGGCAGAGGCAGTCTTAGCCTCCTCCGGGAAAACAGCTATGATCGGCTCTTTAGAATGCGCCGAACAGCACGGACTTTCTGTTCTGATTCCAAACTGCGGAGATGATCCGGAGAATACAACGCGGTTTATCCGAATCGAAAAAAAGCAGTTTTCAGGAAAAACGGAGAATTTGAAAACCTCGGTTGCGTTTACACTTCCCAATACAGAGGGTACACTCTACCACGCGCTTTCTTTTCTCGCTGAGCATCATGTGAATATGCTGAAAATCGAGTCCCGTCCGGAGAAAAAGCACTTCGGAGAATACATATTCTTTGTGGATATGGATGGCAGCCTAAAGGATTCTTCCCTCCAGGCAGCTATGAAACAACTGCAAGACTATGCAACATTTTTTCGTTTCTTCGGAACTTATCCGAAAGAACTCTAAAAAACACCGTTTCCGACGATGGAAACGGTGTTTTTCTCTATTACTTTCGTGAGAACATAACGTTCTTTTCGTACTGCTTTAAATCCTCCATCCACTCGGCATTGGTTGGCATGGAATTGATCATGCAGAAATATTCCCAGACCGCTTGTGACGGCAGCTCTGAAAATTCATCCATCAAGGCAAGCCGCAGGGTAAAGTCCTTGTTATTTTCTGCCTGTTTGATCAGCGCAGTCGGTTCGAGCATTGCCTCCAAAAGCGCTTTTTTGGTTGCTCTTGTGCCAATTGTCCATGCTGCAATCCGGTTAATGGACGCGTCGAAATAATCTGTTCCGATAAATGCCTTTTCCAGAACTCCCGCACGGACAATTTCTTTCATCATATTCTTTGTTTTATCGTCATGCAGCACTACATGGTCGGAATCCCACCGGATGCCGCGCGTCAGATGCGCCATAAAGCGGTCAGAATAAAGCATCACCGAGGAAATTTTATCTGCAACATTTTCCTCACAGTGGAAATGTCCGAGATCTAAATTCATAATGGTATTGCCAATTCCGTTTGCGCGTGCATGTCCGTGATACAGCAGGTAGAAATCGTTTGATCCGACGGTATATTCCTCCACACCGACTGCAAACAACTTTGGTTCTAACGCATCATAAACATATTCCGGCGAAATCTTTTTCTTTGAAAAGATTTCGTCAAAAGATTCTTTCATCAGCGCCCGGTATTTCATCCGGTCTGCCGGAAGATCTTTCATACCGTCCTGCACCCAGGTATTAAACACGCACGGCATTTTAAGCTCTTTTCCAATATATTCAGCAATTTCACGCACAGCCTGCATATGCCGCACCCAAAAGCTGCGGATTTTTTCGTCCGGGTGAGAAATCGTCAGTCCGTCTGCTGCAAGTGGATGACTGAACGTGGTTGCATTCATATCCAGTCCGATTCCGTGCTCCTTTGCCCAGCTGACCCAGCCTGCAAAATGCCGGGGTGCATATTCATCCCGGTCAATGCCCGGCTCATAATTTTCGCCGTAGCTGGAATGCAGATTGAGCTTTAATGCTCCCGGAACATAGGAAAGGCACTTTGCCAAGTCCATTCGGTATTCCTCCGGATTGCGCGGACGTCCCGGATAATTTCCTGTCACCATTAAGCCGCCGCTTGCTCCTGCGCCAGTCGGCTCAAAGCCGATAATATCATCGCCTTGCCAGCAGGGAATCGAAATCGGAATCTTCTGAAATTTCTCCAGAATCTGATCCGTATTGACTCCGTATTCCGCATAAACCTCCCTTGCGTTTTCATATGCCTGTCTGATTCTTTCTTCTCGATTCATAGTTTATTCCAATCCTTTCCTTGTAATGTTCTGACCTGTCAATCCGATATATACCCCCGGGTTTTCCTTTGCATAATCCGGATGCGCCATCAGCCATTTATTACTGCCGGCACACATCCGATCCTCAGCTGTTTTCTCCGGAAAATCCGGTTTTTCGCCGTTTGTGCCGCGCGGCAGCACACAAACTGTCCGATAGCCTTTTTCATCACAGTGAAACGGCGCATAATGGAGCGTTGTGGAGAAAAGCTCGACGCCTGTTCCGGCAGGGACATAAAACGCTTCACAACCGGAAAGTTCATAGGTTCCATTTTGAATATCGGACTCCTGCCCCAAAACCAAAATCATATCGCAAAGAGCAATATTAAATTCAGAGGATTTATGATATTCCAGACAATCAAGCCGCGAGGAATATCCGCCGACATATCCAAGCTGAATCGGCATGCCCCCAAAACCGCGGCTTTGTAATTCCGCTGTCACCCTGCATTTTTCCAATGCCGGAACGGATGCAGAATAGGTGATTCCCTCCTCCGGGATCGGAAGCTTTGCTAATTCTGCAAAAAGCTCCGTAAAGTCATACCCGGACAGGATTTGTCCGTATTTTTGAAAGGCTTTTGATTGAATTTCCTGTATCTTCATTTTATGTCCCCTTCAATTTTATATATTAACACCTCATGCGGTCTGATTAAAGTTGAAAAACCGTCAACAAAACCATTTTTCTCATACAGACTCATAGAAAGCTCATGCTCCTCATAGGAGAGATTCGTGACCGCATGAACCTGCATGCGGTCAAACCACACGCTGATTCTGCGCGTTTTGCAATCCGAATAAGCAGAATAGTCGGTTAAGGTCAGGAGCGTTTCTCCCTGTCCGGTCACCACCACACAAGCGCCAATTCCCTCATTGGTATGCAAAACCGGACTGCTAAAGGAGTGAATCTCATTTGCAAGCGCTTTTCGGATCAGACGGCTGATATTGGCACGCTCTGCATAAGGGAGCGCCGGGGTTACAAGTGAATCCACACCAACCTCACCCAAAGACGCGTTCAAAAGAAGCGTCCGCCGGTTTTTCAGCAAAATTTCCTCTGTTCCACCGGAAAGCAGAACTTCTGCACCACTCGAACGATATAGAAGTTCGCTTCGATACGGATAAACCAACTCCTCCTCACCGCGATAGGAAAGGGTATCAATCCGGCTTGTCCGGTGACATTCTTTCACGCCAAACAACTCCTCAAAGCCGCACACATCCCCGGTTGCAATCAGTGCCACGCCCTTTTGGTGCAGTGCAAGCAGCTTTTCTTTTCTGTCCCCATCAATATCATGTAAAGACGGAAGAACCAAAATATCAAGATCCTCTGCCTCTATTTGGGAAAGCGCCTCCCAATTTGTCACAAAGCCCTGCGGAATGCCCATTTCCGCCACAACCTCATGCATCACCGACATTGCCGTCTGGTTTTTGTTATAAATCGAAAGGTTGTCAATCTCAAGTGTTCGCCGATCGTCCTCTTTCTGATAGTCTGTCAAAAATGCAATCCGTCCGAGCGGTCTCTTTGGCTGATGATCTAAAAAGATTTTCCATGCTCTTAAGAAAAGCTCCCACCGTTTTTCCGGTTCATGGCTGATATGATCGTACATATTAATAAAGTTATCATTCCAGAACCGGAATCCGTTCCGGTCAAGCATTGCCGTGTTGTACAGATATTCATACAACTGAGTCACCGTCTGATAGGGCGGCGCGTAGCTTTCTCCGAGCGGAGGATGCGCATATCCCACTGCACCGTCCGGGCAGTCATCTCCAAAGGAATCATAAAGATCCGGTGCAATGCGCAGCTTTTCCCAAATCAGCTTAATGGTTGCCATCGCCCATGCACAGTGATAGGTTTGATAACCGCAGACAAACGGATAATCCTCCAGCTTTAAAAATCCGCCCTCAAACACCTCGTCCAGTCCGTCCCTGGAAAAACCGCGCCATTTTGTGCTGTAGCCGCCGGCATGATTGCTGAAATAGGGCGGGAACGGTCCATAGGAAAAACGTTTTGCATTCGGATTGACTTTTAGTATCTCGTTCCACTGCTCCACAAACCACGGTCTGACCCTTTCATTCAGATAGGTAACCCAACGGTCGTACAGATCGCAGGGAATCTTCTTCCACTTCACCGGATCCATACGATCATTTTCAATCGGCGGAAATACCTCAGAAAGCTCCGGATTTTCCGTTAAAAATTTCTGATACAGAGCACGGACATTCTTTCCGTCAAAATTTTCACTCGCACAGGTTTCGTACCGGTAGTAATACCGGCAATCCTCAATTCCCGGGTCGGGATAGTTAATATAATCTGCATGCTTTACTGTCCCCGGATAGTCCAGGTAAGTTTCATTTTTATTATGAAGTCCTCTCTGCGTCATCCATATATAAAGCTTTCTGTGGTATAGCTGCAAAAGCTCCCAGGTTCTTCTATGCTCCGCATAAACCGGGATATGCAGCGAGCCGTCGATATAGTGTGTAATATTGAAGTCCGGACGCACCACAGCTAAGTCATAAGTAGAATACTTGGTGGGGAATCCGTCTCCGCAGTAGATTTCCGGGAAACCTGCAGTGCTTTGCGGAGATTCCGGCTTGGAATCGTCTAACACCTCAAATGCAGAAACATGCTCAAAGTGCTGATCACTGCCGCATTGGCACGAGATTTTGACATGATACACACCCTGTTCCTGTTTGGGACAGCGTACCTTAAAACATAGCTTCTGATACCCGTCCCCATCAAATAAATTTTCTGTCCCCGGAATGTTTTCCATAGAAAGCGGCATAACAGGCTCTAACCACGCACTTTCCAGTTCTGCCTGAATCATCAGATAAGTGGGATCAAGCTTGGTATAAACATCAATCCAGAAAACCGGTTCTTCTTCTGTCAAAAAATAATGATTCTTCTGTGCATGAAACAGCGCGTCCTCATAGTCCGGCGAATCCTTTGGAATCCGTTTTGTCATTGCCTTTTCCGGATCAGACCGCACCTCAAAGAAACAGTCTTGGGTAAGCGTTTTTCCAATATGGAGAAGTGTTCCGTCCGGCGCATAGAAAAAGCATCTGTCCGAAACAAGGTTTCCGGCGCATAAGCTGAACCGCTTGTCGTAGCCAATCTGTATCCGCTTCGGAATTTTTGCCTGTTCCACAAAAAAGCTGCCGGCATACGGAATGTCACTTCCATTGAGTGTTCTTTTTAATTCCGGATGCGTATGCTCCACAAAAACAAGCCGGTCATTTGATATGTAATACTGCTCATTTCCAAATGAAAAGTATAGTCCGTCAAAAACATCATATTCCCAAACCCAGCAGTCTGCCCCCTGCGCCTCTGATTCCTGTTCATAAGCGCCGCCGGTCAGCACATAGGCAATTTCAAACAAAGTATTCT
>CAKSJF010000013.1 GCA_934462945.1 uncultured Clostridia bacterium
GGCGGCACGCGTGGCATTAGAGGCGGCAAAAAAGAACCCGGCATCCCCCTTTTCCGAGGACTCCAGGTTTATCGAAACTGACGCAACCACCATGCAATATGACGAACGGAGCATTGCCGATCCCTTAATCGGCTCGGTACACGATCCGATCTATCAGGGCGCAGGCGCATACGGTCCTGCCGGTGTTCCGCAGCCAAAGGAGGGCGCAGTCAGCCGTGCGCACGGCGGTGTGTTATTTATTGACGAAATCGGAGAACTGCCGCAAATGCAGATGAACCGGCTTTTAAAAGTTTTGGAGGATCGGAAAGTCACATTTGAAAGCGCCTACTATTCCTCCACCGATAAAAACATTCCGCGCCATATTCACGATATTTTTGAAAACGGGATTCCGGCAGATTTCCGGCTTGTCGGCGCAACCACGCGCCGTCCGGAGGAAATTCCGCCCGCCATCCGGTCGCGGTGTGTGGAAATCTTTTTTAATCCCTTAAAACAGAGCGACCTGAAAAAAATACTGGAAAATGCACTGGAAAAGGTCGGGATTACAATGGATGAAAGCTGCAAAACGCTTTTATGCAATTATGCGCAGAACGGACGCGACATTGTGAAAATGCTGCAAACCGCCGTTGGAATCGCATCTTTAGAAAACCGCGATACCATCTATCCGTCGGATGTGGAATGGATGCTTTCCGAGGGGCATTATCAGCCGCGGCACGAATTTTATACCGAAACGGAAAGCCGGATTGGTGTGGTGAACGGTCTTGCCGTGACCGACGCAGGGATTGGAATGCTGATGCAGATTGAAACCGCGGCAATGCGCGTTCCGCACGGAACAGGCTCGGTTCGCTGCTGCGGCATTGTCGATACTGAACGGATCACCAAGGGGGCGCAGAGTCTCCAGAGAACCTCTACCGCACGTTCTGCTGTGGACAATGTGATGACTGTTTTAGAACAGAAATTTTCCATTCCGCTTTCTGACTACCGGATTCATATTAATTTTCCAGGCGGAATCCCGGTGGACGGTCCGTCTGCCGGACTGGCGATTTTAGTGAGCTGTCTTTCCGCCGTCCGCGGACTGCCGGTCGATTCCAAGCTTGCCTTTACCGGCGAGGTATCGGTTTGCGGCGGAATCAAACCGGTGGGCGGTGTTGCGGCAAAGGTACAGGCAGCCGCTGCCGCCGGAGCAGAAAAGGTTTTCATTCCTGCCGCCAATATGGAAAGCCGCTTTTCAAAGTTTGCTATCAAAGTTGTGGGAGTTACTGCTTTAGATGATGCGCTTTCGGAAATTTTCCCCAAAAAAGAAAGCGTCCCGCAGGACGCTGGAATGCTCTCGGCAGCGCCGGTTCAGACTGCTTTAACAGATTTCCGGCAAATGAGCTGATGCGGCAGAAGAATCTGCTTTCTTTCGGACGGTTCCCCAAAAATTCTTTCAAAAAGAATTTCTACTGCAATTTCGGACTGCCGGTCGGAAAAGACCTCCACCGTTGTCAGCGGAATGTGAAAATATTCTGCCGAGGGAATGTTATTGATGCCGACAAAGGAAATCTCCTCCGGCACGCGGACTCCGCGCTGTTCCAAAGCATGCATTGCCGCCAATGCCACCTCGTCGTAGGCGGCAATGACTGCTGTGGGTAAATCAGCAGTCATTTGCTCTGCCGCAGCATAGCCAATCTCCTCAAAACGCTTGTCCAGGATATAAACATGCTCCTCCCGGACAGGAAGTCCTGCTTCTGCCATTGCCTGGCGGTATGCCTTATTTTTTTCATGTGTGTTGCTCTCGCCCATAAATCCGATATCGGTATGTCCTAAATCTTTTAAATACGCAACAATATCCCGAAAAACTGCATGCATATCACAGTCAATGATATCCTGTTCGCCCTGCTCCGGATGCCCGAAATAGACCACCGGCAGGTTGATTTTCTCCTTTAGTTCAGCAGACGAAAAAATCAGAATCCCGTCCGCCTCATTCCGGACTGCGATCGACTGCACGATCTCGTTGGTTTTCCGGGCGTCAAAATCGTCAATATAAACCGAAATTCTGCCGTTTCTTTTTTCTACCTCACGCTTAACCGATTCAATCATTCTGGAATACTGAATGCTGATTACCTCCGGGCAGATCACTGCAATCAGAACCTGCTGATTCTTTTCATACATCAGCCTGCGTTTGCTCTTTTCCTGAAAGTACCCGGTTTCAAAGGCAATCCGCTTAATTTCCTCTGTCAGCTCCCGGCTGACCTCCTTACTTCCGGAAAGCGCCTTTGAAACTGTGGAAACGGACACATGCGCAAGCTCTGCAATTTTTTTATGCGTCATATTGCTCTCTCCCTGCTACCGCAGCTTTCTCCAAAGCGCCTCCATCCGTCTGTCAATCTCTGCACTCATATCCGCACAAACTCTTAATTCCTCTAAATCCTCCGAGTCTGCGCCGCTTTTTTTATAATTAATCTGATGCTCCAAGGTTGCCCAGCAGTCCATAGCAATCGTCCGGAACTGAATTTCTGCGCGCATCATATGCTTTTCCTTTACCAGAAATATCGGAGTTTCTACAATCAAATGCAGACTCCGGTAGCCGTTTGGCTTTGGATTTTTGATATAATCCTTCTTTTCAATCAAAACCACATCATCCTGATTTAAAAAAGCGTCCGCTAACATGTACACATCCTCGGCAAAGGAGCAGACCACCCGGACTCCGGCAACATCATTTACATGTTTTTCAATATTCTCAACTGAAAGCGGAATCCCCTTTCGTCTGAGTTTTTCCTGAATACTATATGGCTTTTTAATTCTGGAATTGAGCGAAACAATCGGCGTCCGGTCGTATTGCAGCTGAAATTCCTCATTCATCACATTAAATTTTGTGGTGATCTCCATGCATGCGCTTTTATAGCATGCCATCAGATTTTCATATTCATAGGCACGGTCGCGCATCATGTCAAAAAATGCCTGCTCATCCGGTGTATCTAATTTTCCAAATTTTTTGGTCAAATCCTTAATTTTATCCTTTAAATCCATTTGTATCATCACGTCCTTATGTACTGATCAAACAATATAAGTATATTTCATATTCCCGAAAAAGTCAATGCTTTTTGTGAATTGTTCACAAAAAATCAAAAATATTCACCGAAAAAACACATGTAGCGATAAATGAAAAAAATGCAGTTGACGAATGCTGGAAACTGTGATAAAATACTATAATAGATAACTATGCGTTCTATCTGAAAGGAACAGGTTTACGACCATGAAAAAACATCTGAACCGTCAGCCGCTCTTTTATCTTGCGCTGACAGGGATTTTATTTTTAGCGATCGCGGGTGTGCTGGAAATCCCCCATTCTCCGGCATTCGGATCTGCTGAGATCGGAATTGCGCTTTTATTGCTTTTATGCTCCTTGTACCTGCAAAAAAACCATGCAAAAAACGTTTCCGGTTATTTAAAGCTGATCACCGATCAGAATAATACCATGGCGAACGATGCCATCAGCCGTCTGCCGCTGCCTATGGTGATTCTCCGGATCGACGGGCAGATTCTCTGGTATAACGATTTATTCTCCGTCATCTGTGAGGACGCGGATTTATATTCAATTCCAATCAGCTCCCTGATGCCGGATTTAAGATGGTCGGAGGTATTAAAATCCAAGGACGGCATTGATATGACGGTAACCTATCAGGACCGGCACTATCATGTTTTGGGAAATATTATTGAGAGCAACCATATCACCGATGAAAACGGTCAGCCGGTTTATTCCGTACTTCTGTACTTTTTAGACCAGACCGAAAGCGACCGTTTAAAGGTCAAATATGAAGATGAAAAAACCGATATTGCCATCATCAATATTGACAACTGCGACGAGCTGATGCAGAAAATGGACGACGACGTATACCAGCAGACCATTTCCGCAATCGGACGCTGCGTTACCCAGTGGGTTGCTGAGAGCAAAGGCGTGATGAAAAAAACAGAGCGTGACCGGTATTTGGTACTGTTTGAGCATCGGTATCTGAAAAAATATATTAAAAATAAATTTGACGTGCTGGATAAAATCCGTGCCATCGGCGAGGAAATCAAGTTTCCGGTCAGCATCAGTATCGGTATCGGCATCAGCGGTCATATCATCGAAAATGAAGCCTACGCGCGTGCCGCGCTCAATCTGGCGCTTGGCAGAGGCGGCGACCAGGCGGCAATTAAGGACGATATTCAGTATAATTTCTACGGCGGCAAAACAAAGGACTATGAAAAAAGCACCCGTGTGAAAACAAGAGCCTTTGCCGTTGCCTTAAAGGACTATATTCAGCATGCGGATAAAGTAATTTTTATGGGACATGCAAATGCCGATTATGACTGCTTTGGAGCAGCTCTCGGTTTGCAGCGCGCCGTCCGCTCGCTGCACAAAGCGCCCTATATTGTGCTGGACAATTCTCCGGCGGTAAAGCCGCTTTTAGACGAGGTGCATTCCTTTCCGGACTATAACGGCATGATCATTAACAACTCCACCGCAATGGAGCTTCTGACAGAGGAAACACTTTTGGTGATCTTAGACACACACCGCCCGTCCATGCTTCCCTGCCGGGAGCTTTTGGAGAGTGCAAACAAGGTGGTTTTAATTGATCATCACCGCCGCAGTACGGAATTTATCGAAAACTGCTCGCTCACCTACCACGAGCCGTATGCCTCCTCCACCTGCGAGATGGCAACCGAAATTTTGCAGTATATTGACGACAACCGCACCATGACCACCTTTGAGGCAATGGCGCTTTATGTCGGCATTCTGATGGATACGAAAAACTTTATCACAAAAACCGGCGTCCGCACCTTTGAGGCGGCATCCTATCTGCGCCGGTACGGTCTGAACACTGCTGAGGTGAAGCGGCTGTTTAATATCGACCGCAGTGATTATATGCACAAAATTGATATTGTTCACACCACAGAGCTGTTCTGTGAGAATTATGCAATTGCAGTTTGCCGGGAGGCTTTCCCGAATATCCGCGTCATTTCCTCGCAGGCGGCAGACGATATGCTCAACATTGCCGGCGTGATGGCGGCATTTGTGATTTACCGCGTGGACGACAGCCGGATCTCGGTGAGCGCACGCTCTCTGGGGGATGTGAATGTACAAATTATTATGGAAAAGCTCGGCGGCGGCGGTCATATGACGGTTGCCGGCGCACAGCTTGCGGAAATGTCCTTTGAGGACGCGATTGACAAACTTCATATCGCAATCCGCGATTATATTAACGAACGTTAAAGAAAGGACTGACAGAACATGAAGGTAATTTTAAACCAAGACGTAAAAGGACAGGGAAAAAAGGGACAGTTGGTGGAGGTTTCAGACGGATACGCAAGAAACTTTCTGCTCCCCCGGAATTTAGCAAAAGAGGCAACCAAGGAAAACATCAACGTGATGCAGGGTCAGAAAGATTCTTTGGAATTTCATCAGAAACAGGAGCTTGAAACCGCACAGGAACTGGCAAAAAAGATCGGTGAGCTGACTGTAACCTTAAAGGCAAAAGCAGGCGAAAACGGTAAGCTTTTCGGCTCTGTAACCTCAAAAGATATTGCAGAGGCTCTAACCATGCAGCATCACATTAAGTTAGACAAGAAAAAATTCTCTCTCCCGGAGGGAATTAAGTCTATGGGTGTAACCACAGTAGAAATCAAGCTGCATCCCGGTGTTTCTGCAAAATTAAAGGTTTCGGTAGAAAGCCTGTAATTAAAAGATTGTTTAATAGAAAGGAGCGAGGATCATGGCGGATACTCCGGAAATTACAAATTTAGATCAGACACTCCCCCACAGTCAGGAAGCGGAGCAATCCGTTCTGGGAAGCGCCTTAACCAATTCCAAAAGCGTGGCACAGGCAGCTGAGGTCATCACTCCGGAGGACTTCTATTTTGACGCAAACCGGGAGATCTATGCAGCAATCCTAGATCTGTTCAACGAAAACGCGCCGATTGACTTTGTAACCGTTTCAGACCGGTTAAATCAAAAAGATCAGTTAGACGCAGTCGGCGGTGTCACCTATCTTGCCTCAATTGCCGCAGCAGTGCCAACTTCCGGGAATGTGGCATATTATGCAAAAATTATTAAGGAGAAATCCGTTCTCCGGCAGCTGATCCGTTCGACCAAAAAAATCTCCTCTATGGCATTTGATGCCGGAGAGCCGTCCGAACAGATTTTAGAGCGTGCCGAGCAGCTCATCTATGATGTGGCAAACGGCAGAGAACAGAATGAGATTGTCCCGATCCGGGAGGTTTTATTAAGCACCTATCAGGAAATGGTAGAATATTCGCAGAACCACGGAAATCTCACCGGCATTCCTACCGGCTTTAAGGAGCTGAACGAGCGTACCGGCGGTTTGCGCGGCGGCGAGCTGATTATCATAGCCGGACGCCCGGGTATGGGAAAATCGAGTTATGCGGTCAACATAGCCGAGAATGCGGCAATTGATTTCCAGGTTCCGGTGGCAATATTCAACCTGGAAATGTCGAAAACAATGGTGGTAAACCGTATCATATGCAGCCAGGCGCTGGTGGATTCCAAAGCGATGCGAAACGGCGACTTCTCCGGCGAGGACTGGATGCAGATTGGCGAGGTGATTGACAAGCTTGCAAATGCGCCGATTTTTATTGACGATACCGCCTCGATCACTGTTTCCGAAATCCGTGCAAAATGCCGCAGATTAAAACAATCGCACCATCTGGGTTTGGTTGTAATTGACTATTTACAGCTGATGCAGACTGCCGGAAGATCGGACAACCGTCAGCAGGAAATTTCAGAAATTTCCCGTTCCTTAAAAATTCTTGCCAAGGAACTGGATATTCCGGTGATTGCACTTTCCCAGCTGGCGCGTACCTGCGAATCCCGGAGCGACAAGCGTCCGATGCTTTCCGACCTTCGTGAATCCGGAGCAATTGAGCAGGACGCAGACGTGGTAATGTTTTTATACCGGGATGAATACTATAATCCGGACACCACCGAGGACAAAAACTTAGCCGAGTGTATTATTGCAAAACAGAGAAGCGGCGCAACCGGCATGTTTAAGCTTGGTTGGCAGGGAAAATACACGAAATTTGTAAATATTGATTATTCAGCAGAGGGAGAATGATTTTGAGCAGGCTTGAAGCGGAGTTTCTCCGGCAGATCAGACGGTATGTAAAACCAAATATGACGCTGATTGCCGCAGTTTCCGGCGGCAGTGATTCCATCTGCCTTTTGACCCTCCTGGAACGCTTTTCAAAAACGCTCTCCTGCTCGCTTGTGGCGGTGCATTTAAACCACGGACTCCGCCCGGAGGCGGACGCGGAGGAGGAATTTGTCCGGCAATTCTGTGAGGAACGAAACATCCCCTTAGAAATCCGGCATGCAGACATTCAAAGCCTGAGCCGGGAGAAGAAAATCAGTGAGGAGCTTTGCGGCAGACAGGAGCGGTACGCGTTTTTTGAAGAACTCCGGGAAAAATACCAGGCAGACTGGATTGTAACTGCACACCACCGGGACGATCAGACCGAAACGGTGCTGATGCACCTGATCCGCGGCTGCGGACTGGACGGACTCTCCGGCATCCGGGAATGCTCCGGCAGACTTCTCCGTCCGCTGCTTCCCTATTCCAAGGCGGATCTGCTTGCCTATCTGAACGCACACAGCATTCCTTTTGTGACGGATCAGAGCAATTTTTCCGACCGCTATTTCCGAAATAAAATCCGGCTTCAGCTGATTCCGCTTTTAGAGGAACTGAATCCGAATATTTCGGAAAATATTTCAAACAGTGCGAAGCTTTTTTCCGAGGACAGCGCATTTCTTTTGAACTACGCCGAGGAAAAATTCCGAAACGCATACACCCCGGACGGACTTTTAAGAAACGCTCTGCAAAACGAGCCGCTCCCAATCCGCCGGCGCATGCTTCAGCTTTTCTATCGGAAAAGCGTCCATGCTGCGCAGAATCTGTCTGTAAAGCAGATTGATGCAATGCTCGCACTCCAAAAAAGCGGTCAAAAAACAGATCTTCCGGGCGGCTATTGCTGCTGGTGCGATTATCACACACTGACCATTCAGAAACAGGAGACGCGCAAAGCTTTTTTCTATCCGATTTCGGAAAACATTCCGTGCAGGATTGCGGAATTGGGAAAAACAGTTCTTTTGCGCCGGGCAAAAACTACGGATACGTTCCGTTTTATCTTAAAAAGCGCCGATCATCTTGCAATCCGAACCCGCAAAAACGGTGACAGCTTTTATCCTGCCGGCATGACTGGCAGAAAAAAACTTTCAGATTTTTTCTCCGATGAAAAAATTCCTTACCGCAGCAGGGATGAGATTCCGGTTTTGGTGCAAAATAATGACATTATCGCTATAATCGGACTCCGGCAGGACCGTCGGTTTTTAAAAAATAATCAAAATGAGACAAAATATGAAGAATATACCCTTGAAATTTGGGAAGAAAAATGCTAAAATCAGATAAGGAGGACAATACATTGCAGAGAAGAATGAAAGGCATCGGCGCATGGTTTTTCATCATGATCATCTTTCTGTTTATCTATTCTGCTGTCAGTTCGCTTGGCATGCAGGATACCAGAAAGAGTTATTCCGATTTTATCCTCGCCCTACATCAGGAGCAGGTGAATCAGATTGATATTTCGGACGACCATGTTCAGTTTACCTTAAAAGATGAAACAAAAAAGGTCTATACTGCGCAGATTCCGTCAAAGGAAATTCTGCAATCGGATGTCGGAGAAGAAATCCAGCGGCAAATCCAGGAAAACAAGCTGAGTTATTCTGCGGAAAAACCGAAAATCTCCTGGTGGAGCATTATCGGTCCGATTTTGATTTTAATTGCGATCGGCGCGTTCTGGTTTTTTATGTTCCAGCAACAGTCCGGGCAAAGACCAAATGCCTTTACCAAAAGCCGGGCAAAGCTTTCCGTGGATGAAAAGCACAAGATCGGATTTTCCGATGTTGCCGGCGCAGTGGAGGAAAAAGAAGAACTGTTTGAATTAGTGGAATTTTTGAAAAATCCGCAAAGATTTATTGCATTAGGCGCAAGAATCCCAAAGGGTGTGCTGTTGGTAGGACCTCCGGGAACAGGAAAAACACTTCTTGCCCGCGCTGTTGCAGGCGAGGCAAATGTACCTTTCTTTTCCATCAGCGGTTCAGACTTTGTGGAGCTGTATGTCGGCGTGGGTGCGTCGCGTGTGCGTGATTTATTTGAGCAGGCAAAAAAAGCGCGTCCCTGCATCATCTTTATTGATGAGATTGACGCAGTGGGCAGAAAGCGCGGCGCCGGCATGGGCGGCGGACATGACGAACGCGAGCAGACCTTAAATCAGCTTTTAGTGGAAATGGACGGATTCGGTGTGAATGAGGGAATTATTATGATTGCCGCAACCAACCGCCCGGACATTTTAGACCCAGCGCTCTTGCGCCCCGGACGGTTTGACCGCCAGATCGTGGTGGCTGTGCCGGACGTTTCGGGCAGAGAGGAAATCCTGAAGGTACATTCTAAGAAAAAACCGTTTGCCGACGAGGTGGACTTAGCAAGAATTGCAAAGGTAACCCCCGGATATACCGGCGCAGATTTGGAAAACCTTTTAAACGAAGCCGCTATTTTTGCCGCACGGCGCGGAAAATCAAAAATCGACAACCAGGATTTGGAAGATGCTAACATCAAGGTGATGATGGGAACAGAGCGGAAATCACGTGTGATTACCGAAAAGGAACGCACACTGACCGCCTACCACGAGGCAGGGCATGCGCTTTTAACCAGGCTTTTGGATAAATCCTCAAAAATTCACCAGGTATCCATCATTCCGCGCGGCAGAGCCGGAGGGTATACGATGAATATGCCGGTGGAGGATCATAATTATTCCTCCAAACAGGAAATGCTCCGGGAAATTGTGATTCTGCTTGGCGGACGCGTGGCAGAAGGCTTAAAGCTTTCTGACATCAGCACCGGTGCATCGAACGACTTAAAGCGTGCCACCGACCTTGCACGCAGCATGGTGACGCAGTATGGCATGAGCAGCCGTTTAGGTCCGATCTGCTACGATTCGGACGAGGAAGTCTTTTTAGGACGCGACTTTGCACATGCAAAGAACTATTCCGAAAAGATCGCCGCAGAAATTGACGAGGAAATCGCCTCTATTATCAGTCAGCAGTATAAGGAAGCGGAAAAGCTGCTTTCCGCGCATGATGAAATGCTCGAAAAAATTGCTGCTGCACTCTTAGAAAAAGAGACAATCAACGAATCTGAATTTGATGCGTTGTTTGCATAAAAAATTTCATTTCAGAAAGGAAAGAAGAAAAATGAAAGTAACAAAGGACATGATTATTGTTGACGTTTTAAAGCTGAATCCGGAGACTGCAAAGTTCTTCTTTGAGATCGGCATGCACTGCTTAGGCTGCCCCTCTGCAAGCGCAGAAAGCATTGAAGAAGCTTGCATGGTACACGGCGCAGACGCAGATAAGCTGGTAAATGATATTAATGCATTTTTAGAAGCAAACGCGTAAAACGAAAAGAAAAAGGCTGTAAGAGGCGCAGGCTGCGCTCCTTACAGCTTTTTTATGATCATTTTATTTCCAAACCATAGAAAAGATTTCCACAGTCTAAAGAGTGTGCAGTACGAAACGATTGTTCTGAAAGCTCCGTTTCTCCCATAAACCGATAACAATATCCCAAAAGCGCGGAATAATACGCTTTTCGCATATCTTTTGCAGAATCGCAATAGGAGAGGAAAAACGGTGTTGTTCCGAAATATCCTGCATCCTCGTCCAAAATTGCTTTTTTCCACTTTTTCTGATACCGGTCAATCAAAGCACGCGCACTGAGAAAATCGCCCGTCTTATCATAGCAAACCGCCTGATAATACGGAAGCTCCGGCAGGTGCATATTCGAAAAATAATCAATCTCAAGGCACAGAATATGCCGATAAATTGCATGCGCCTTTTCCTGATTTCCCAGCTTTTCGGCGCAAAGCGCGGCATAAAACTGATGCGGCACAAGCCTGCATTCATTCCAAAGTCCTGCCCCGAGATTTTTTGGAAGAACCTGCGCTTTTTCAAAGCATTGTTCCGCCTGCTCATAATCCTTTCGACCGTATGCCTTTCTCCCCATTCCGTGATACGCAAACATATACTGCTCTGCCACGGCATGCTCTCCTCCCTCACAGGGAACAAAGGTATGTTCGTCAAACAGGGAAATTGTTTTTTCATAATCTCCGTTCTGATTATAAGCACGTGCGAGTTCGATCAAAATATCGTCACGCTCAGATGGATGCGACTGCAAAAACGCAATCCTTTCCTTTGGATTGACTCCCAGCCGTCCCATCACGTAAACCGTCTCAAAAATCAGCTGTTCATCCTCCGGATGGCATTCCAATGCCTTTTTTAGCAGCGGAAGTACCTGATCTTTCCGATTCAGATGACTGTAATACAAAGCGGCTAAATTTCGGTATGGAATATAAAATTCCGGCTTTTTCTGAACAGTTTTCAAAAACTCCTGCTCTGCCTCTTGATAACGTCCGCCGGCATATAAGAGACAACCGAGATAGTAGTGTGCCATTGGCAGATCAATCGTTTTTAACAGCCGGTATTCCTCTATCCGGAACGCAAAGGAGCTTGTAAGCGGTGTTGCCTCTGCTTTTTCATCATTCCCAAGGAAATAATAAATCATCGGCGACTTTTCCGGAATCCCCTCTAAAAGCGTCTCTGCCTCCTGTTTCATACCGCAGTCATAAAAATGAATTGCAATGTCTAATCCTGTCTGCGAGGAATCACTTTTTAAACCGGCATAAAATGCATCTCTTGTCATCATTCCCATGCAGCATGCCCAGAACCGCGCAAAATGGTTGAGCGGATCTTTTTTCAGCAGCTCCGATACCGTAGTTTTTGCCTCATTCCGTCTGCCCTGCCGTTCCAATGCAATTGATAAAAGAGTTCCGGCAACCGGGTTCTGTGCCTGATAGTTGAGCGCATTTTTTGCATGCTCCTCCATCCGCTCAAAATCCTGCCGCTTTGCGTCAATGGCGGAAAGACGCGTCATAGACGCTGCATAAACATCCTGATTCCAGCTTGCTTTATAATATGCGTCATAAGCTTTGTCCGTCTCTCCGAGCGCGTCATAAATCAAACCCAGCTGATAAGACGCTTTTCCGCTTTCCGGCTGCTTGTTATACCTGGTCAGGACAGCAATTGCCCGATTCGTAAATTCCAATGCCTTTTCAAAATCATAATGCATATATGCCCACATTCCCAAAACGAGAAGAGACGGCACATGCTCCGGATCACGCGAAATTGCTTCTTCCCAGTATTTTACCGGCGGCACTGCCGGATCACGGTACTGCCAGACATGCACACCCTCAAGATACAGTTCCTGCGCTGTTTTTACAGTTTTGAAATTCGGCATATCCTCGGTTGTGTCCGGAATGTCGTACTGGTTTTTCTGTTCCTCTGTATAGGACAGAATTTTCTTTTCTCCAACAAAGACCTCTACCCTTGCACCAGTTTTTTTCATTCCGGCAGAAATTTTCTTCGGAATACCTGCGGTCATAAAAAGTTCCTGCTCCGGCAGCTGATTCTCGCCGTCAAAAATCAAAATCCGTACAGTTTGTGATTTTGTCAGCTGAAGAGTCAGTCTTTCCTCATTCCAGGAGATTGCACCGTCAAGATTAGCATAGCTTGGAATCCCGACTGCGCCAATCGGATACCAATACTGGGAAAAGCTTTTGGTTTCATAGGGTTCAATCCAGGAGAAATCCGGCTGATTGTCCGAATAAGAGCCTGCCATCAGCTCGGCATATGCGCCGTCCGTATCGGTCAGAGCATTTTCCCAGGATTCTGAAAGCTGATTGTATGCCCAGGTAAACATTTTCTTTCCGGTTGAGATGTGGTGATCTGCCACATGCACCACACCGCAGTTCCGCCGGCGGTCGTAGCCGCCAAAGAAGTCGTATTTGGACGGACCGCAGAAATAGGAGGTCGGCTGTTTTGTGTTTTTGTGCATGGAAATGTCGGTTTCTCCGTCATACCGGATACCGTTGAAAACACCAAGTGCATTCGTGGCAATCGGATAGGTTGTGACCGAACGCTTATAATGGAAATTGACATAGGAAACATCCTTTGGGTAAAAGATCTGATAATCCTGATGCACCGGTACGGCAGTATTTTCCCACCATAAAAACGATTTTTTGACCGGCGTGCGATTGCAAAGACGCATGCGCGTTTCAAAATAGGCACAGTCCGGCTTTAGCACAACTCCTACCATTCCTTTCATCCGGTCAATCGGATCATGCTCGGAAAGCCAGACAATCACTCCGCCATCCGCCTCATGCTCAATCTCATAATCTGCCGGCATAAAGGTGGATGCGCGGTGATGAAAAGGCCAGTTGAACTCGCAGCCGCCCGAAATCCACGATCCTAAGCACCCGATCAGAGCAGGCTTGATCACATGTTGCTTATAGAAAAAATCATAGCCTGTGATTTTATCGTATGCCGAGTAAATCTTCCCTCCCAGCTCCGGTAAAATCTCAAGCCTTAAATAGTCGTTTTCGAGTCTGATACAGGTATATTCCCGTTCCTCCTTATGTGAGCGATCCACCCTTAAAACAACATGATTTGGGTATGGATTTCCGCTTGTCCTCTGGTGGACGCGGTTTTCTGCAAACATCGGCATCTCCTCTGCCGCAGGCTCCGGATAAGTCGGTATTTTGAGTTTTGTTTCTGTTACGGTTACCATAATTTCGCCATCCTTTCATACTCCATTATACCGCCGTCAGCACACACCCGCAAGACGAATTTTTTCCGAAAATCTCCGCAGAATTTAAATGAAAAAACATTTGCATTCTTTTTCTTTCTGTAATATAATAGAGAAAAAGGGGGTATTTTTATGATCGTTTATGTCATGACCGAACCGCAGTATGAGGGGACAAGCTGGTGTCAGGATATCATCAGCGCAATTTTATCCAAAGCGCATGCTCTGCGTTATCAGGTGTCTTTTATTTCGGAGCTTTCCGACGCATTGGACGGACAGCTGATTGTGGTAGGTTCTATGCCCTCCTGGGTGCATCATACGGTATGCGAGGCGAAAAAGCTTGGTATCCGCTGTCTTTGCGTTGGCTGTCATGCCAGCTTTACTTTCTCCGACACCAGTTATATTTTAATCGACTACCGTACCGCAGCAAGACGTTGTCTGGAATATTTCCGCGCATATGGCAAAACAAAAACCGCCATACTCGGAATCAATCCGCATTCCTACTCCGATGCGGTCAAAGCAGAAATTTTCTCCAAAGAACAGCAATATCAAAATACCACGCTATCCGAATGCTTTTTAAAATTCCTGCGTGATTATGAAAAATACGATTCGGTGATCTGTGCAAATTATATTGCCGCCGTTTATCTGATTGCAAAATGCCGGGAACTGAACTTAAGCATACCGTTTCTTGCCGCATTTGACGATTCGATGCTCGGTCAGAAAATTTCGCCCTCTATCACGTCTATCACGCTGAATTTTAAGGAGCTTGGCGCGCAGGCGGTTTCTGCCTATGCCTATCTGAAAAAGCAAAAGGATGATATAAGCCTGACTGTTTCTGTCCCCTGCAAAATCATTGCCGGAGAATCCACCTGCCATTTTCCTGTCCCTGCCGAACCGCTCCCGGAACTTCCGTTTTCCGATGCAAGCTTTCTTTCCGATCCAGATGTCCGGGAAATTCATACGCTGGAAACGGTATTAAGAAGCTGCGACACAGAAGATCTGACCCTGCTTGAAAGCCTGCAAAATAAAAAAAGCTATGCCTCGCTTGCAGAAAATTTATATGCAAGCGAAAGCACGCTCAAATACCGGATCAGACGGCTTTTGAAAAAAAGCGGTCTGACCGATACACAGGAATTACTCCATTTATATGCAAAATATTTAGGCTAACAAAAAGCTATACCACCGTAATTTCCATCACATGACCGGCATAGTCATGATATACCAATCCCTCCTCCACATACTGAGGAATCATCACGGTTTCTCCGTCCGGATTTGACCCTTTGATTTCGGTATAATATCCACTGTGCAGATGTCCGCAGAAAAATCCCTTTACCACATCTGCACTCTGGGTTAAAAGCCGGTAAACGGCACGGGTTGGCTCGTCCAGGTTTGGAAAATCTCCGATCGCATGATCGTAAATATTCTGGTATTCCCCATCACACACAATCAGAGCCTTGATATGTTCATCCTCTTTTTTCCCGGTGGAGATCGGTTCATGCTGAAAAATCAGAACAATATATTCCTCCCTCCGCGCTGTCTCCAGATCTTTTTTTAAAAGCTTTAAGGTTTCCTCGGTATATACGTGCCGGCTGTTATCCAGCACAATCAGCATAACGGCATTTTCGATCACGCGCGACAGATAATACATGTTATGCCGCCAGAATTTTTCTAAAACGCTCAGCCGCTCCGAAAGCGGTGTTTTATCCGGTTCGCCGGTCTGCATTTCTCGGGTCAGCTCATGACCTCCCAAAGCCACCATCACATTCGGATCTCTATCCCAAATATACCGATCCATTAACTCCATTGCCCCATAGGATAAGTAATCCAATACATCTCCGCAGATCACCGTCTGATCAAAGCCCTCTGCATAGTCCATTGCACGCGTAAGCGCCTTGACCGACGCACCGTTTGAATTCCACATCCGACACTCTTTTGTGTGCATCACTTCTTCATTTTCCCGGTCCTGTTCATTCACAGCATTCAAATGCACATCTGCAAAATTCAGAATCCGGATTGGGTGCGAAAGTCTTTTTTTTGCGCAAAATTCCGCCCGGCGGATATACATGCCGTTCTCAATCTGATAAATCCACGCTTGGGGGCGCTCCGGTGAGCCGCAGATTGTTGTTATGTTCTGATTCATCAAAATCCCTGCCTTTCCTATTTATCATAACATTCCATACTGATTTTGTCAATCCGCTGACGGGGGAATCTTTTGTCAACCGCAAAGAAAAAGCGGCCTGTTTTCAGACATAATTAAGCACATTTTAATCAAAGCCTTTTATATATTTTTATAAGACCGATGTACATCTGTCATAAAATGCTGCTTAGCAAATATGTTTTGAAAGCTAAGCTCTATAATAAAAAAAGCCCCATACGGAGCTTTTTCTGTTTATTTTAAATCTCTGAAATTTTTTATTCTGTGGAATGTTGAATAATTCGAGTCGTGATAATTATGTGCACCGTTCATAGCCGTTCTGCAAATGTATATGTCACCGATCTCGGTTAAAAACGGTTTGTACGGAGCATAGCTTCATTTATTGCAGCCTCTCATAATTCTTTTTCCTTTTTATAACTCATTAAGCTGCGCTTCCATATAATCCGTTGCAAGCTTCATCTGTCTCATGCAGCTTTTTGCATATTCCGTGAGTTCTTCGCTTTTTCTGTTTCTTGAAATATTATTTGTCTTTATACCGCATAAGTTCATATGATACTTTGCCGTAAGCGGATATGCAAGTCCAACCTCCGTAAAACCGAATGTTCCGATAATCGACTGTATAAGCTCTGCAGCATCAGGGTACTTATTATAATTTTCACAAAGCCACGCATAAAGCTTTGGATGAAAATTTGCCATTATACCGCAGTATCCTCCGGCTCCATTCCTCATTGAGCTTAAAAGAGTCTGGCAGTTTGCATTTAAAAGCTTAAAATCACTTCCTTTGAGAAGCTCGCATCGCCTGCGTATTATTTCATCATCGCAGCAGGTATCCTTCATATAATAAAATCGTCCCGATTTTATGCTCCAATTGATTATCCTCGGAGTTACAAGCCTCTTATACGGATATGGGCATTCATAAAAGCCAAGCTTCGCATCCGCAGGAAGCTGCCTTATCAGTGCTTCTGCGTTTCTTATAAAAACATCATCCCCCTCGTTATTCGGGTCAAGTCTGTTTGTTATTAAAATAAGTGCATCGGTTCCCGATTGGTAAACCTCATTTAATTCCCCGGCTGCTTTTTGAAGATCATCGGAAACATGTCCCGAGGAAACTACCGTAAATTTACGGTGCCCGTTTTTTTCAAGCTCTTTTGCCCTGGCATATACAACCCGGTTAAGCTTAGACCTTTCTTCCTCGGAAAGAAAAAAAATCTCACTTGACTGACAAACAGAAAATATGCCGGTAAGACCGTTATTGTAATACCAATCTACATAGTGCTCGGCTGTTTCGTAATCGACACTTCCGTCATCATTATACGGAGTTATCATCGTTGTAAAGCATTCCATTATCTGATTCCCCTTTATTATTATTTACAAATATTATATTGCAAACGTATAAAAAATACAATGGTCTAATATGTCATCTTATTGCCGTTTTCGGACATTTATCTTTTTAAGACAGGCAAAATACTTGATTTGTTATTTAACTTATGATAAAATAAACTTAAGAGGTGACCGAACTGTATGGATACAAAATCTTCTTTATTATATGAGAAAAATATATTATGCTCCGATGAAATTTCAATATCTCCAAATATTGAAATTGTTACTCTGTACAGCCATTTTATGCAGAATACTCACAGTGAATGGAATTTTAATTTACATTCTCATTCATTTCATGAGCTGCATATTGCCTTTAAGGGTAATTTTTCAATATGCTTTCAGGATAATAATATCTATTTGCCCGAAAGCTGTTTTATTTTAATTCCACCGCATACCGAGCACAAATTTATGCAATGCAGTGATGATTTATTTCGTTTTTCACTTGCCTTTGACATTATATTCAATCAAAATCAGCTAATCACTGCCGCACCGCCTGCCGTTCTGCCGCTTAACAAAAACTGTACTTTTTATATCGAAAATATATTATCCGAATATAAAGAAAATAAAACAGGCTGTAAAAATATTACAGGCTCACTTACAAATTGCCTGATAATTGAGCTGCTACGCATATCTGACGCGATAAATCTTCATACAACCCAAAAGCATCCGAATCTCAGCAAGGCACTTTTGTTCATCGAGAACAATCTTTTAAATAAAATCACCGTGCAAAATGTCGCCGATGCCGTATACCTCAGCGTTCGTCAGCTGAACAGAATTTTTTTCGAAAACATCGGCATGACTGCCGCCGGATATATTAAGCATAAAAAAATAAATAAAATAAAAGAATATTTAACAAAAACCAATTTAAGCATAAAAGAAATTGCTTTTCTCACAGGCATGGAAAGTGATTGCTCTCTTTGTAAAATATTCAAAAGAGAAACAGGAGTCTCTCCGACAGCATACAGAGCTTCGGTTCACAATCATAAGTAAAATAATAATATGTTTGGGTTTGTAAACCGATTATATCACCTTACGGACCGAAGGTCAATATATTTATTAAAAAAGCTATTGACTATGTGATGATTAACGCCTGTTTTCAGACCACTCTGTTGCGTTTTTCTCCGGCAAAATAGACGCGGATATTTTCTTCAATTTCCTCTATGCAGCGTTTCCGTGCCTCGTATGCACCCCATGCCATATGCGGGGTAAAAAGAACGCGGTCGGAATGATAAAGCTTTTCAAAAGGATGTCCGGCAGGAATCGGTTCTGCGGAATAGACATCCGTTCCAAAGCCGGCAATGGTTTCATTTAAGATTGCCTCGCAAACTGCCTCCTCATCCAGCACCGCACCGCGCGCAGCATTGACTAAAATTGCACCCGGTTTCATTTTCGCCAGCTCCTCTTTTCCGATCAGATGTCTTGTTTGTTCATTAAGCGGCGTATGCACCGAAATGACATCCGATTCCATGAAAAGCGTATCCAGCAATACCGCGTTCTGATCCTCCGACCGCCTTGTATAAATCACACGGCATCCGATTGCTTTTGCAATCTCACCGACCTTTTTTCCAATATTGCCATACCCGACAATGCCCCAGGTTTTTCCGGACAGTTCCGAAAAGGTGGGAGACAAGCAATTCTGCACACCCGACGCAGTGTAGCGCCCATCCCGGACATAGCGTTCAAAATAGGACAGGTGCATCCACAGGGAAAGCGCTGTTGCAACGGTAACCTGTGCCACGCTGTCGGTAGAATAGCCGACCACATTACAAACGGCAATGCCTCTTTTTTTGCAGTATTCCACATCCACATTGTCATAGCCGGTTGCCGTGATACAAATAAGCTTTAAATTTTTTGCTCCCGAAAGATTTTTTTCCGAAAGCTTCACCTTATTTAAAATGATCACATCGCAATCAGAAACACGTTCCGAAACCTCCTCCGGCTTTGTGGCAGGAAAAATTTCCGCATCCCGAAGGAGCGGAAATTCATCCAAATGTATATCATTTCCTAATGTATTTGCGTCTAAAACTACGATTTTCATTTGTTTTCTCCATCAATCAGGGTTTGTCTGTCGCCCCCGAAATATTCATAGGCTGTGTAGAGCTGATTGTCTACCAATTCCTCACGCTTGTAAAATTCGTTCTCAATCCGCACCTGTGTGGAAATATCCAAAACACCATAAGGATAAAGCTCGGTGTCTGCCTGAAACTGATTCACCGCACTTTCCAGCTCGGTATCAAAATAGGTGTCCATACTTCCCTGATAATAACCCATCAGACGAAGCCGCTCCTTTGCCGCAAGCACGCTGTCCGACTCCTCGCCCACCTTCCACTTGATCTTATAATCAAACGGCGTAAAGCGCGCCATATTCACTTTCTGAGTCGTGTTCATCACCTGCTCGTCCGGATCAATGCCGATTTTGTTGATCTCATGTCCGTCACGTGTAAGATAATGTCCGGTGGTGATTTTAAAACCGCCGTTTGACAGCTGGAACATCTCCTGGATCACTGCCTTTCCATAGGTGGTATCGCCGATCAGATAACCGATTTTGGAATCCTGCATTGCACCTGCCAACACCTCTGCCGCACTTGCCGTGTTCTGGTTTACCAAAACTGCAAACTGGTATTTCGGATCCTTTAACTCGGAATAGAACGTTTCATTCTTTTCCTCCTGCCGGAACATTGTCTGCACAATCACACCTTCCGGCACGATCATTTTAGCAATATTCACCGCCGAGATGAGATAGCCGCCGGGGTTATCTCTTAAATCCAGAATAATTTTTGTAACTCCCTGCTCATCCAGATCCTTTAGCGCATTTGCAAATTCAGTATCCGTTTTTTCTGCAAAATTAATAATGGTGATATAGCCGATATTCCCCTCTAACACAGTATGGGCAACGGTATCCGCAGAAACCGGTTTTCGGGTCAGGGTGAAGCTTTTTTCCGCGTCACCGCGCAGAACCGTAACATTCACCGTGGTATTTAATTCGCCTGTGATCATTTTCTGCACATCAGAAAGCGTTTTTCCGACGGCGCTCTCTCCGTCCACCGCATAAATCTTGTCGCCGATCGCAAGCCCTGCCTCCCGGGCGCTGCCGCCCTCCATGCAGTTTACCACCTCGACATATTCTCCGTTTTTCTGAATGGTCACCCCAATCCCGTAAAAGGTATGGTTTAAGTCGTTCACATAATCTAAAAATTCCTCGCCGGTGAAAAATTCGCTGTACTGGTCAAGGCTTGAAAACCCTGCCTTTAACAGCTGGTCTAAAAGCTCCGGATGCTCCTCCAAAAGCTTGGAGATTGCCTCCTCCTTTAAATCCTCCACCGAAATATCCTGATCTATGTAAAGCTGCGCCGCATAATTCATCAGCTTATCAAAGGTGTTATATTCCACGCTTGCCGCCTGCGACAGCGACGGAATCAACATGCTTGCCGATAAAATCAGGGCATATAGCTTTTTACGCATCTTCATATTCCTCATCCTTTCCTGTTACCTCAATGGTCAGTTCATTTTCAAAAATTTCATGGTGAATATCCAGAAAATAAGAAAGCTTCAGACTGCCGCCCTCTTTGGAAAAACCGCATAGAATCTCTTTTGTGTCCGCTGTCATCATCAATTCTCCGTAAGGGAGCTGGTATGCATATTCGCACGGGACACCCGGACGGTATTCCACCTTTGACCGGCATGCTCCGTTCCGGTACACCTTAACACAGGTATCGTCTGCGGTAATCCGGACAGACACCTCTCCGATTTCGGTATATTCCGTATAAAACAGATAGTACACACCTTTTTTGCAAAGGAATGTTCCCTCGGTGCAAATCTCCATTTCATCCGATTCTCCGTTTTTCCTCTGCCGGGTCAGGATTCTGATACGGACATTATTCTTCATAGCGTTCAATTTCAATCTTCCTCACTTGTCCCTTTACGTCACTTTGCAGAAATACCGACGCTAAGTGCGCAAAGTTTTCTATATTGTCACTGACATAATAACGGTACTGCTCCGCATCCCGTCCGGCGCTGTGCCTCTCTTCCGCCTGAAGTTCTCTCCGGAGCGCCCTGGCAAGCTCTGCACCGGCATCAATCAGCGTGACACCCTCGCCCATAAACTCTGCAATCGCCTCCCGGAGAAGCGGATAATGGGTGCAGCCTAATATCAGCGTATCCACCCCATAAGCGCGGATGTCGCTTAAATATTCCTCCACCACAAGCTTTGTGACCGGAGTGTTAAAATGTCCGTTTTCCACCAGCGGAACAAAGAGCGGACATGCACGCGAAATCATTTCAATGTCCGGATTTTCCATGGCAATCTGTTTCTGATACGCGCAGCTGCCGATTGTTCCGGGTGTTCCGATAATGCCGATTTTTCCGTTTTTTGTGGCGCGGTATGCCGCCATTGCTGTTGCGTCCACCACACCGATCATGGGAGTTTCCTCCTCCGGCGCTAAAACCGGCAGCGCAACCGAGCTGACCGTTCCGCACGCAACCACAATCTGCTTCACATCAAAGCTTTTTAAAAACCGGATATCTGCCCTTGAATATTTGATAATGGTTTCTGCCGACCGCGTACCGTAGGGAACGCGCCCGGTATCTCCGAAATAAATCAAATTTTCATCCGGTAGCTCCTTCATAATCTGCTTTACGCAGGTTAATCCGCCCAGACCGGAATCAAACACACCTATGCAGCGATTATCCATATGCTCTCCTTTTCTAACTTACCACACATTTTATAAAAAAACAAGACGTTTTTCTCATTCTTCACACATTATTCATTTCTTTTTCGCAAAGCGGTCACAACCTCCTGGAAATATTCTGGCAACGGTGCTGAAAATTCCATATATTCTCCGGTTTTTGGATGCACAAAGCCAATCGAATGTGCATGCAGCAGCTGACCGTTTAAACGAAATTTTTCTTTTTTGATCCCATAAACCGGATCGCCGACAATGCTATGCCCGATATATGCCATATGTACCCGAATCTGATGGGTACGTCCGGTTTCCAAAACACACTCCAAAAGCGTGTAATTTCCAAAGTCCTCCAAAACGTGATAATGCGTAACCGCCTCACGTCCTCCTGCAACCACCGCCATTTTTTTGCGGTCGGAGGGATGCCGTGCAATCGGTCGGTTGACCGTGCCGTCCTCCTTGATTCTGCCATTCACCAGGGCATAATATTTCCGGCTCGCTTTTCTCTCTTTAATTTGTTCTGCTAAAAACAAGTGCGATTCATTTGTTTTTGCCACCAGCAAAAGTCCGCTGGTGTCCTTGTCAATCCGGTGTACAATTCCCGGACGGATCACGCCGTTAATTGCAGAAAGCCGCCCCTGGCAATGGTACAGGAGCGCATTCACAAGCGTTCCGTTCTGATTGCCTGCCGCCGGATGCACCACCATTCCCTGCGGCTTGTTCACCACCAAAAGCTCCTCATCCTCATACACAATCTCAAGCGGAATATTCTCCGGCAGAACCTCCAGCGTCTCCGGCTCGGGAAGATGAATTTCAATTTCCTCACCGCCGCGCAGCTTATACCCTTTTGACAGTGCACGCGTATCCAGAAAAACCTTTCCTTCTTCCAAAAGCCTTGCCGCATAGGAGCGCGAAATATTTTCGCACGATTCGCTGATAAATTTATCAATTCGCTCCCCTGCCGTCTCGGCTTTAAGCTTTAGAACCTGCATCCGAATCCTCTTTTCCGCCGTTCTTTTTTTCCCGGTCAAAGAATAAAACATAAATCATCAACAGGATTGCGCCCACTGTGATGGCAATATCCGCAACGTTAAAAACCGGAAAATCCACAAAAATAACCTCAAAAAAGTCCACAACGCTCCCCCGGAACATCCGGTCGATCAGATTGCCGACTGCACCCCCTAAAACCAGAGAAACCGATAACAGCATCAATTTATTCTCCGGTCGGTTTTTGACCAGATACCAGACAATTCCCACACAGACTGCAAGCGAGATAAGACTTAGAAAAAATGTTTTCCCGGACAGAATACTAAATGCCGCACCGGTATTTTTTACATAAACAAGATTTAAAATCCGCGGCAATACCGGGATTGTATCGGTTGGGGCAATATTGTGAATAACAAGCAGCTTTGTTCCCTGATCCAAAAGCACAACCGCCAGAGAAATGATGATCCAAATTAACATTCTGTTTTTTCCCTTTCTATTTTGAAATAAATTGTAACGCATTTCTGATTTCTTCCTCGGTGACGTCATCTGTACGAATCACCCTGCCGATTTTTTCAGGCAGAACAAAGGTATTTTTCCCGTTATGATTCTTCTTATCCTTTTTCATAAACGATAAAATAACCGTCTGATCCGGAAGATCAATTTTTGTTTCAAAGCCGTATCCCGCCAAAATTTCTGTCAGACGGCTCAATTCCTCATCCGACAGCATGCCGCGGTTTTTTGCAATCAGCGATGCGGCGCACATTCCCAATGCCACGCATTCTCCGTGCGTTCTTTTGAAATTGCATGCGCTTTCCACCGCGTGTCCGATGGTGTGACCAAAATTTAAAATGGCACGCAAGCCATGCTCTTTTTCGTCCACCGATACCACCGAGGCTTTAATCTCGCAGTTTCTGCGAACTGTTTGCATCATAATCTCCGGTTCTAAACGCTTGATTTCTTCTGCGTGGATTCTTAAAAATTTAAAAAATTCCGCATCCCGGATCATGCCATGCTTAATCACCTCGCCCATTCCGGAAATAAATTCCCTTTTGGGGAGCGTGGAAAGCGTCATAATATTCATATAGACTAATTTGGGTTGATGGAACGCACCTAAAAGGTTTTTGCCGTCCATAAAATCGATACCGGTTTTACCGCCGACGCTGCTGTCCGACTGACTCAAAAGCGTGGTCGGCAGCTGAACAAATGCGATTCCTCGCATGTAAATTGCTGCCGCAAAGCCTGCCATATCCCCGACAACCCCGCCGCCCAGGGCTAAAATCGCGGAATCCCGATCCATGCCATGTGCTACACATGCCGCACAGATCTGTAAAATTCCGTCCATCCCCTTGTGCTCCTCGCCGGCAGGCAGAACGCAAAGCTCTGTATCAAATCCGGAAAGCTGCTCCAAAACAGCGTTACTCCAAAGCGGTTCAACATTTGAATCGGTCACCAAAAGAAGTTTTTTTCCAATCGAAAGCCGCTCCAATTCTGCTGATAGTCCGCTAAAATCAGTTCTGAATAATATCTGATAGGATTTTTCTTTCAAATCCACGTATAAATCTTCCACAAAAAGTCCTCATTTCTTATTTTATGCTTTTATTGTACCACAAAAAACAAAAAAAGAAAAGTATTTTTTTCTGCTATTTTGCATTTTATTTTTGATGCGTTCTGACCCTCATGAACGCTTTGCAATTTGCTCTGCACACCGGATTCCGTCCACTGCTGCCGACATAATGCCGCCGGCATACCCTGCGCCCTCTCCGCACGGATAAAGTCCGGAAACGGCAGATTGCAGACTCTCCGGATCGCGCAGGATTCTGACCGGCGAGGAACTTCTTGTCTCCGGAACGGTTAAAACTGCGTCCGGCATGGAAAATCCGTGCAGTTTCCGGTCAAGTATCGGCAAAGCCTCCTGCATTGCATCCGTCACAAATTCCGGTAAAACCTTTCGGATATCACCGCACACCGTACCCGGTCGGTAAGTCGGACGGACTGCTCCAAGGCTTTGGGTCGGTCGGTTTTTCAGAAAATCTCCCACCAACTGAACCGGCGCAGCATAGCTTTTTCCGCCGCAAAGATATGCCCTTTTCTCAATCTCCTCCTGAAAACAAATCCCGGCTAAGGGATCATCTCCGGAAAAATCAGACGGTTTCACATCCACCAAAAGCGCCGCATTTGCATTTTTCCCGTCTCCTGCAAAATAGCTCATGCCGTTTGTAACAACGCCGCCCTCCTCTGATGCCGAGGCAACCACAAAGCCGCCGGGACACATACAGAACGTATACACACCGCGCCCCGTCTTTGTTTTGCAGGAAAGCTTATAATCCGCGGCACCGAGATATTCTGCCGCCGCGCCGTACTGGCTTTGGTTAATCAGTTCCTGCGGATGCTCAATTCTTGCGCCCACCGAAAAGGCTTTCGGAATCATCGGAACACCCAGACGGAAAAGCGTCCGGATCGTGTTGCGCGCGCTATGTCCGATGGCTAAAATAACATGCCCGGAGAAAAGCTCCTCACCGTTTACCACAACACCGCGGATTGCTCCGTTTTCAATCAGAAAATCCTCCGCAAGCGCCTCAAACCGCACCTCACCGCCATTTTTTTCAATTTCCTTTCGCATATTCTGCACGGTCACAAACAGACGGTCTGTTCCGATATGCGGTTTTGCGCGATATAAAATTTCCTCCGGCGCACCATGCCGGACAAAAATTTCAAGCACCTTGCGACAGCGCGGATCGTGGATTCCGGTGGTCAGCTTGCCATCCGAAAATGTGCCTGCACCGCCCTCGCCAAACTGCACATTGGAAACCGGCGAAAACACACCGTTTTTCCAAAAATCCTCCACTCTTTTTTTCCGCGTGACAATATCGCATCCGCGCTCTAAAAGAATCGGACGGTATCCGTTTTCTGCCAGCATATATGCCGCAAATAACCCTGCCGGACCGCTCCCGATGACAACCGGACGATCCGAAAGTGTTTTTTTCTTTGGAAACAGATAGGGACTTTCCGCAATCGGCTGAACATTTTTATTTTGTGGAATTTCTCCCTCAATTTCAGCGTCCACGCTGATACAATAATGCACATCCGTTTTTTTACGCGCGTCCACCGCTTTTTTTAAAAGCGTCCAGGACTTGATTCTTTCCGGAGCAATGCCGATATGCTTTGCAATTTTTCCCTTTGTCAGTTTCTCGGATAGTCCGCATTGAATATTATTAATCCGAATCATCATATTCTCCGTTCTGCGGCATGCACACCAGCAAGATATCCGCTTGTCCATGCCCACTGTAAATTAAAGCCGCCGCAGTCGCCGTCAATATCCAGGAGTTCCCCGGTCAGATACACTCCCGGCACAAGCTTTGATTCCATACTGTTTGGATTGACCTCCGAGCAGAAAACACCCCCGGCAGTCACCTGTGCGTTGTTCCAGGAAAGCGTATCTGTGGCGGTAAACCTCCAACACTTGATCTGCTGAGCAATTTTTAAGATTTCTTCTCCCGAAAGACTGTCCGCCCTCCGGGAAAGCGGTGCAAAGCCTGCGCTTTTTAAAAGACTCTGCCCCATCTTTTTCGGTAAAATACCGATCAGATATTGTTCCAGCGTTCCATGCTTTCTTTTTGCAAGTATTTTTTTGATTTCTTCTAAGGAATACTCCGGCATCAGATCCACCGAAACCGTAAACGGAAATTCCGGTCGCTTTGCTGAAAGGTCAAAGATCGGCGGGCCGGAAAGTCCGTAGTCGGTAAAGAGCAGTTCCCCGCGTGATTCTGCTTTTTGTCCGATCCGGACGCATGCGTCCATCTTCATTCCCTGCATGCTTTTTGTACCCTCACACCGCAGCTGCACCAGAGAGGGGGCAAGCCTTGTGATATGGTGTCCTAACTGTTTACAGATTTCATAGCCGCTGCCGTTTGAGCCTAAATTGGGCGCTGCCTTTCCGCCTGTTGACAGAATCACGCTGTCTGCAAACGCAGTTTTTCCCTGATAGCTTTCAATTTGAAACCCCTGCTTTTTCGGAATCAGCTTTTTCACCTCAAAATTGCAGACCGTCTGCACGCCAAGCCGTTCTGTTTCAAAGCGCAGTACGTCCAAAACGGCAGCCGCCTGTCCGCTGTAGGGATATATTTTCCCCTGTTCTTCCTCCTTTGCGACAATTCCTAATTCTAAAAAGAAATCCAACGTTTCCTGCACCCAGAACCGTGAGATGGCAGAATGCAAAAAACGCGGATTTTTTCCGTGGTAATTCGGAATCTGTGCGTACCGGTTGGTCAGATTACATCTGCCGTTTCCGGTCGCAAGAATTTTTTTTCCCACGCGATCCATCCGTTCATAAATGGTGACCTGTGCGCCGGAGCGCGCCGCTGAAATTGCCGCCATCAGTCCGGACGCACCGCCGCCAACCACTGCTATTTTCCTTTTCACTCGCCTGCCGCCTTTCTTTTCGCTTCTCTTGCACGCAGTAAATCAGATAAAATCAGCTTTACCACAACCAGCACCGGTACGGATAACAGCATGCCCAGAACACCAAACAGCTTTCCGCCTGCCGATACGGCAAAAATAATCCACAAAGGGCTTGCGTCCAGCTGTTCGCTCATGATTTTCGGTCCGATCAGATTTCCGTCAATCTGCTCCAAAACCAGGAGCGAAAGCGCCGTCCAGACACCGGATGTCCATCCTCCGCTGAATACTGCAAACAACGCAATCACAACCGTTCCGATAATCGATCCGAAATACGGAATCAGATTGCACAGACCTAAAAACAGACCGAATACCAATGCATATTTCAAATTCAGAATCAGAAGAACAATGGTTCCCAAAACGGCAATGATCAGCGCGTCCACCACGCGGCTATAGATATACCGGGAAAAAACCTGATTGATTTTCAGCACATAATCCCGTAAAAGGATTGTTTTTTCCTCGGAGAAAAACGCTCTGGTCAGCCTGCCGCAGGCTGCAAAGATTGCTTCTTTTTCCAGCAGCATATAAACCGAGACAATCAGTCCGATAAAGGCATTGAGCACACCGCTGGTCAGATTGATTGCACCCTCGGCATATTTTCCGAACTGCGTCACGTCAATGCCGGACAATGCCTGCTGCAAAGCAAGCTTTGCCGTATTTTCGTTAATTTCCAGAATACTCATATCATGCGATTTTTGCAGCTCGTCAATTTTCTGGAGCGCATTTTGGGTGAACGGAATCAGATTATTATATAAGTCCAGAACATTTGCATAAATTTTCGGAACAAGCATCCTCATCCCCAGAAAGAACAAAGCAAGCGCGGCAAAATAGACGGTAAAAATCGAAAGTCCCTTGGCATGCTTTCTGAAAAACGGCTTTTTCGCATGCTCCAGACTTCCCGACAGCCGCTTGCAGGGGATATTTAAAAGATAGGCAATCACAAAGCCAATGGTAAACGGGGTTAATGCCTTGAAAAATGCAGAAATCCCAGACCAAAGATTCTGAAAATTGTCAAAGGTTTTATAAACGGCGATCAGCGCCGCACCCAGTATAAAAAGTGTGATATATTTGGTGTATGCTCCGAATTTTTTCAAGTTCTATGCTCCTTTGCAAATTATTATATAGCACAGAACGCGCCAAACACATCCGGCGGTGTACAAATACACCGGGCGGCGCGTTTGGCGCGCAGGCATCATATCTGATGATTAGTCATTCATTTCAATTAATACCAAAGATGCCTCGAATGCACCGTTGGTCATTGTTCCGCGTACCGTTACGGTATCGCCGGTTTTAATATCTTTCAGCTGCTTGGAAGTTCCGGCAGAGGTGATAAACTTTGTCGTAGAATCCTTGCAGTAAACAGTTTCTTCTGCTGTGATACCGTCCTTATTATAGGAAATCTTAATAAATCCGTAGGACGAATTGATTGCAGTAACTGTTCCTGTCTGGCTGTATGCAGAGCTTTGCACTGTTGCAGCGGAAATTCTCGTAATTGCTTTGCTTTCCAGTGTCAAAGTGACCTTATCTCCCACGCGGAAATCATAGAGAGAACCCTCTTTTCCGTTTACTAAAATCTGAACACCGGACGGAATATCATAGGTGTTGATTTCATTTTTCACAGAAACCGTCATTTTCGGTTCGCTGGAGATTTCCAGAGACTGGATTGTTCCCTCCACCGTCCGGGTGTTGGAGTTTGCCACAATCGAAACCACCTGATCATATTCTAAAGTTAAGGTGACAATATCTCCCTTATAAACATCTGCCAGGGACGCCGTATCGCCGTTTTTATTCACACGCACATCATCGCTGACCGAAAGCACCAGACCGTCATAATCCTCATCCGCATGGCTGATGGTGATTGTGCCGTCCTCTACAATGGAAATCTTATCAATGGTAGCATTGCTGATTTTCTTTTCCTTCTTCTCGCCGGTCATATTGCTGACCTTGCCGCCGGAAATTTCTAATGTGATATAGTCTGTTTTTGCAAAGTCGCGGATGGACGCTGCTGCGCCGTCACGCGTGATAGTAACATCTGCTGCAAACGGATACTGCACGGTTTCCTTTGAGCCAGTCGGCTGCACAGAAATTGTTACCACACCGTTGCTGCTGGAATAACCCTGGTAAATGCCCGAAACAGTTTCATCCGGAATGGTGGAATCCACATCCACAAACATCAGCTCATTTTCCATATAGGTCAGTTTTGCAGTCACGCCCACCGGAATATGCTGCGTCTCGGTTAAAATTCCCTCCAGATAGAATCTGGTTTTATCGGAATAACCCATATAAGCGGTTTTTCCGTCAATATCTTTATATGCAATATTATCCTTATCAATAGAAACCAGCTTATATTCCTCCACCGTCAGACACATCAGGTCAACCGTTTTGGAAAGCATAACGGCAATCTGACTTCTTAAAACACCGGTTGCCGGCGAAAAGCTGCCGTCTCCCATACCGCTCATAATGCCCTTTTCGGTGACATAATAAACATACTGGCTGGATTTACTCGGAATCGACTTGGCATCGGTATAGTCCATATCCACCATCACTTCAGAAAGTGCAGTCTTTTCTGCTCCCAGCGCTTTCGTAATAATGGTTGCCGCCTCATAGCGCGGCATCGGCTGACTTTGCAGGGAATCCTTTAAATAAGCGGAAAGCTCGGACTCCTTGAGTGCGCCGCGGTATAACAGATAGGCAATGTCGCTTGTTCCGTAAGGAAGATTATATTTTTCCAGTGTTGCGCCATACTGCTCTACTGCCGCTTTTGCCGCCGTCTGATTTGCCTCGGAATTTGATCCCATTGCACGCGCAAACAGAGACAGCACCTCTAATCTGGTTACTTCGCGATCCGGACGGTAAGTTCCGTCCTCATAGCCGCTGATAAAACCCTGTGCCGCCATATCGTTTATGTACCCGACCGCCCAGCTGTACTTGGGGTCTGAAAGATCACTGAATGCCACCTCAGACTCTGCAAACACCGGTGTCATGGCTGATGCCAGCATTGCCGCACTCAAAACCGCCGGGAGTAATTTCATCTTTTTCATTTCATTTCAACCCTTTCTATGCGTTTATTTTTTATCATGCTTTGCTTTTTTTCTTTTGTTGTTATACTTAATTCCTATTATAGCATATTTAACAATCCTACGCAAGATTTCTTTTTCATTTGTAGCAAACTTGTAATATTTGCACAATGCTTTTTTTCAGATTTTTACACAATGACATGCAGCAGAACCATATACAAAACCGTACCGCCGGCAATGCTTAAAAGAATATTCCGTTTCCAGAGATGCAGCGCTGCAACCACAGCAATGGCAATCAGCTGCGGCAACCCGTAGGGCGGCGCCGAAAAGCCTGCATTCCGCACACAATAAATAATTAAAATCGACATAATTGCTCCCGGCAGTGCCTTGCCCAGATAGCGGACAATCTGCGGCGGCTCCTGTTTATTCCGGAACAGGAGAAACGGAATCGCCCTGGTGAGCCAGGTACAAAGTGCAGCGGCAGCCACCATCAGCGCCGCCTGATACCATGGAATCATATTACTCCTCCTCCTTTAAAAGCTTGTCGCCGATTTTTTTCTGCATACAAATCAGAATCACAGAAGTTACTAAAAGCGCCGGCAGCAGGAATGAATCCGCGCCAAACAAAATCAGTGACAAAATTCCGACCGCAAGACCAACCAAAGCAGGCGCATGCGTTTTTAAGGACTTCCACTGCTCAATAAACAGCACCACAAAAAGCGCCGTCATGGAAAAATCCACTCCGGTCAGATCAAAGGGCAGTGCACCGCCCACCAGCGTTCCGATCACACCGCCGGCAATCCAGTATAAATGATCAAACATTGCCGTTAAAAACATTGCCGTATTCTGATCAATGCATTCCTGTTTCGGATAGTTACAGAGAATGGAATATGTCTCATCTGTCAGAGAAAAAATCATATAATGAGAGCGTTTTCCCATGCTCCGGAATTTTTCGATAAAGGTCAGTCCGTAGAACATGTGACGGCAGTTTAAAAGAAGTGTCATCAGGCAAACCATCAAAAGCGGTGTTTCGTCCTTTAAAAAGCTTACTAAAAGCATCTGCCCCGTTCCTGCATACACAAACAGAGAACAAAAGAATGCCCATATCGCGTTATACCCTGCCTGCTGAAGCATAATTCCAAATGCCGAGCCTAAAAATAAATATCCGCATAAAACCGGAACAGACTGCACAAATGCATAATTTACCGTCTTTCTGTCAAACCGCCTCATTCTGCTTCCTTCCTTTCTTTTCAGAGTGTATTATAGCACATTTTCGGTTTTTATGAAATAGACTTTGTAAAAAAAAGATGAAATTTATAGATTCATTCACAATTGACAAATGAATTATTTCAATATATAATAATATTGCACAAAAAAATAAAACGGAGATCTGATAAACCATGAAAGAAAAAATTTATACCATTCCGGTCAATGAGGCATACGAGCAGGACTGCGAGTGTCCCCTTTGCTATTTAGAGGAAAAATTAGAAGAAGAAGCCGTTGATTACGCACTCGGCGCGGCAATGATGGAGCCGGACTACCGCGTGGAATCAAACGAAAAGGGATATTGTCAGAAGCACTATTCCATGATGTTTCAAAGGCAAAATAAACTAAGCCTTGCGTTAGTGTTGGAAACGCATTTAGAGGAACTTCGGAATCAGCTGAAAAAACAGAATATCTCTGCTGCAAAGGGCGGACTGTTCCGGAAAAAGGAATCCTCTCCGCTTGCAGATTTTCTGAAAGAAAAAGAGGAATCCTGCATTGTATGCGGCAAAATTCAGCATACCATGGAGCGTTATTACGACGTTTTACTCTATCTTTATGCACACGACGACGCATTCCGCAAAAAATTTGAATCTTCTAAGGGCGTATGTCTGCCGCATTTCGAGGCGCTGATCCGGATGAGCGAAAAATCCCTCGGCTCGGCACAGCAGGAAGAATTTCTGCAAACGCTTTTCCAAAAGGAAATGCAGGAGCTTGACCGTTTGCAGGAAGAAATCCACCGGTTTGTTTTAAAATTTGACTATCGGAATCAGGAAATGGAATGGGGAAATGCAAAGGATGCACCCATCCGGACGATCGAAAAAATTGCCGGAACAATCATGAAGCAAAAAGAAGAATAACCAAAATTATGCACTTTTCTCTGTGAAAGGTGCATAATTTTTTTCTTTTCTCAATTGACGGTATTTCAATCAATTTCCAGTTATGCTATAATTATAATTAGAGTTATTTACAACTAAAGAGAAAGGATGGAAAACATGCACAAAACATTCAAAAAAGTACTGAGTTTGCTGGTCAGCGCAGTGACAATGACCAGCCTGCTCCCCACTGTCAACGGACAGAATTATCCTTATCAGCTTGATTTTTCTGCGTCACAAAAGCAGGACGAATACGAGCTGTCTATGGTCATTTCCAAACAGGATAAGGAGGCAGGATCGGGACTTGCCTTTATCGGTCTTTACGGAGAGAATCAAAGACTGATTCAAACCTTTTCCACGTCAGTCTCTGCTACTGACAAAACCGCACAAAAAATGACCGTTACCACCAATATTCCAAGTGGGGAAACGGTGTTAGAGGCGCGCGCATATGTCTGGGATTCCTACAACGGTATGCAGCCGATTGCAGAACCGGTCACCGTCACAAAACTCCCGCAAACGCCGACCGATCCCACCGATCCCACCGATCCGTCTGACCCGTCCGATATTCCGACCGATCTTCCCCATTTGGCATTCCTGTCAGAAATCGGCATCATGTCTGCCGGACATGAGGAACAAAATCTCACACGCGGAGAGGCGGCTGAAATTGCAGTCAAAATTCTGAAGCATCAGCGTTTTGCCGCAGCATTGGAAGATTCCGCTAATTTTGCAGATATTGATGCCGGAACAGCGCTTTGCGGCTATGTTCAGTACTGCGTACAAAACGGCTATCTTGCAGCAGACGGAGATACATTCCGCCCGGATAGCGCAATCACCTACGGCGATCTGATTAAAATGCTGGTTGATCTGCTGGGATATCAAGAATATGCCGAGGCACGCGGCGGCTGGATCACCGGATATTTGGATGTTGCAGAGGATTTGGGAATCCTGCTGGATTCTGCCGCTATGAGCGCCTATGTAACCCGCGCAGAGGCTGCCGAAATGTTCTATCAGTCCGGTCTTGCTCCAATTGCTATGGTGACAGGCTATTACATAGAAAACGGCGTTTCCTATCCGCTAAAATCTATTATGGACGGCATGCAGGATCGAGACTTTGAATCCTGGCTTACCAAATATCAGAAGATTTATTATGTGGAGGGATATGTTCGTGAAACAAACCGAACAAATTCAACACGTTACAACCCGGATGAAGTATGCTTTGAAATTCAGTATACACAGAATTATGATGACAGTAATGTTGTAATTCGTCGCGGCGACCGCTATGATAGTTTTGTATCAGATACTATGAAAATTGGAAAAACAAACGCGGATCAACAGCTTTTGATTTACTCCTCTGCTCTGGTTCAGCTGGATTCAGACGGCAATGCAACACTTCTAAGCTTGACTCCGTCCAATAAAGTAACGATCAAAGAGCTTGACGCGTCGCTGGTGGATGATGAAGATTATTACCTGTCAACAAACGGATACGACAATAGTTATCTGCGTTTCTACCCCTCTGCTGACGCATCAAAGTCCACAAAATACACGCTGGAAAGAGACTTGAATGACGTTTCCTTATATGTAAATGGAGTGAAAGTTGATTCGACCAGCGAAAACTTCAGAAAATATATCATCGATAATACTATCGGAACAGTCCGTCTAATTGACAGCTATTTCGCATCCAGCAAAACAAATGGTTACTATGATATTATCATGGTTGATTACTACGGAACAGCAAGAATAGATTCTGTAAATGCAGTTTCTAAAAAAATCGCATTTTCAATCATTACACCAAATATCAAGGGATCATTATCCTTGAACACAGAAGAAAATGATGATTTAAATTACCGGATTCTGCTGGATGGAAAGCAGATTGATGTTGCAGATTTACAAACAAATGACATCTTAAGTATTGCATTTGACGTTACTGCAAGCAGAGATATCCCTACAAGCTTTTCAGCTTCTACATTTTATGACATTTATGTATCCAGAAATGCGATAACAGGAAAGTATACTTCACGCGACGATGGTCAAGAGTTAATATATATTGATCAAAAAGGCTATCGGACGGTAAATAATTTTACAGACATTTGCAAGGACTTGAAGATTGGTGCATCTTATACTGTCTATTTAGATTACTTTGGTCGCATTTTTGATTACGAAGAAAGTACAGACATTGATTATTCTCAATATGCCATCATTGAGAAGTATACAAAGTCAAGCATGGACGATTTCTACCGCGCTACCCTGTATCATGCAGACGGCACAATGGACTCACCTATGGTTGATACAACAAGAGTAAAACACTTTAACAGAGACACTAACGTGGACTCTGCCCTACAGAGTTATGTTTACCAAAACGGTAATTCCGGCGAAAAAAACAACGTAGAAAAACGTATGGTTAAAGTGCAGTATTCCGCCTCAACCGGCAATATTATAGCAATTGAACCGTTAATCGTGAACAGATTCGCTGACTGCTCCACATTTCGTTCATCTATAAACGCAATCGGCAGCATAAAACTAAACAATACCTCTAAGATCATAAACGCTGTCAGCTATGCAGAACATGAATCTTATTCTGCGGCAAGCATCAATGATCTTCGTGTGTGTGATATCCGCAAGCTGGAAAACGGCGAGGAATATACTGCCTACGCTTATGGAGATCGTTTTTCTGACGGAACATATCCGCTTGTGATGATCACATCTGCAACCGGCAGCTTTGGTGAAATTCCGGAGGAGGATCCGGACACTCTGACACCTCAGTATGGTGTGATTGACAAATACACCAAACGGGCACTTGACGATTTTTATCGGGCATCTATTTATCGTTTGGACGGAACAACAGAAGCTTTGCAGGTTGATACCTCAATCATTCGTCGTTTTAATGATTCAAACGAAGTAAATGACGAGATTTTGCGTACCGTTTATCAGGGCGGAACAATCGGTAATGACAATAAGACAGATATTTCCGGACGTTTTGTGGAATACAAAGTTTCCCCAACCAGCGGAAACATCATCGCACTGAAAGTGATTCCGGCAGCAGAATCTGTGGAAAAGAGCCTATTTGTCTCCTCCTCGAAAACAATTGGTACAATCAAGCTGAATCAGAACACAAAGCTGATCAATGCAGCAATTTACTGCGATAACGCACGCAGCTATACTTCTGATCTGTACACAGCTTCTCCTGACCAGCTGGAGGATCAGGAAAGCTATACTGCCTATGCTTACGGCGAGAAAAGTACAGACGGTACATATCCGTATGTGATTCTGACAGCCGCCACCGGTGCGCTTGCAATTGAACCGGACGATCCGGAGGATGATCCGACCGAAATTGAAGCACACTATGCCGTAGCAGAAAAGCTCACCAAAGCAAGCATTGATGATTTCTACAAGATATCTCTGTTCTGTGATGACGGAACAGAACGACTTCTGGAGGTTGATCCCTACCGTTGCAGTTGGAACGGTATATTCGGAAGTGCAACCATTGACGGCATACTTGGATTTATGTATTCCGACGGTAATGTTTACAAAAAAGATCTTACAAACCGTATTGTAAAATACAAGCTTTCTCCCATTACCGGAAAACTGATCTCTTTGGAATCAGCTATAATTAGTATGGATTTAAATGAAGCGGCTTTTGACAAAGCAACACAAATTCTCAGAGAAACAAGATACGATTACATCAACGGCAAAGAAATACAGACTTTCAGAGAAATAAAACTTGGCAAGCAAACAAAGATACTAAACGGGATTGATTATTCTGATTCTTGGGGATACGGAGGTCGTCCGACTGCATCCGATCTATCTATAGTAACTACTGATAAACTGGTAGATCAGCTGGAATACAATGTCACTGCCTATGGCGAACCGGATTCTGACGGTG
>CAKSJF010000014.1 GCA_934462945.1 uncultured Clostridia bacterium
GTGCAGCGGCGATTTGACAGAAATCAAACGGATTAAAGACTGACAACTTCCTGTTTATATTACAGATACACTAAGGCGAGCATTCGTGTTCGTCTTTTTTTATGCCCATTTTTAAGAAGAGGTACATATGAACGGCATAACAGAACTTGCAAAAATGCTGAAAGAACGTGAAAACAGTGACGGTTATTCTCCGATGTTCGGAAAGGTCATTGAACTGCCGAATACAAAAATACGCATCAGTGACAAGGTTATTCTGACCGACAGCTATATCACGCTTTGCATAAATTTGAAAGAGCAAAATGCGGACGGCGAGTATATAAACCTCGGCAAGACGGTGGTTTTGCTCCCTTATGCCAACGGTCAGAAATTTATTGTGATTGGAGTGGTTATTTGATGTTTCCGAATTCGACTGATATAATGCTTGACAATGAAAGCAACACATCAAGCGGAACAAAATCATATATGTTTGATTTTGAAAACGGTGACTTTGTTGTGCGTGATGGCAAGCTGATCAAGTGCGACAGTATCGACGCAATAAAGGTAAGGATAGAGAAAATATTCCGAACCGAGAAAGGCAGATACATCGGTGAGAATCGGGCATAATAAGAGTATAATATTGTTACAGCAATTTGTGCAGAAAAGAAAGGGAATCGCTATGAAAAAAGTTGTTATTTTCGGAGCTGCCGGGCACACCGGCAAGTATCTGACACGTAAGATGCAAAAAACGGAGGATATTGATCTTTCTGTTTTTGTCCGTAATCCGGAAAAGTTTGGAGATATGGATATGACCGGCGTCAATATCCTGCAAGGTGACGCATTGAACACTGATGATGTGCGGCATGCAATGGAAGGACAAGACATTCTCCTTTGCTCTCTTGAGGGCGATGTGCTGACAATGGCAAAGAACATTGTGTCGGCTCTTGACAAGACAGGCGTGAAAAGGATTATCTGGATTACCGGTATGGGCATCCATCATGAGATCAACGGTCTGCGCGGTGTGATGCTGAATCAGCTGGCAAAGAAACGACCTGAGTATATTGAGGCAGCGGATACCATAGCGGCAAGTCCTGCCGTGACTACGCTTCTGCGCTGTCCCAGCATTCAAAACGGCGACAATGAAATCTACGAGCTGACAAAAGAGGGAGTACAGCCGTCGCATCGAAATGTGGACCGTGCAGCTATCGCATAGTGTATGGCGGATATGATTGCAGACGAGACACTGGGCGCGAATGAAAGCCTTGGTATTACGAACGGAAAGATTTAAGAAAAACAGTGCAATGAATCATTAGCATAGAGTAAACAAAAAAGTGTCTGCATCTATCATAAACGCAAAATCCGGAAGAAATCGGCAAGCATAGAAAGTTGCTTGCCAATTCCTTTATTTGCTATTATTTTAAAATATCATTTGTCTATAAATACACTTCCTATACTCCACGGCATTATACTTGGAACATTTAAAAAATAATCGCTGCCGTCTTTTGTAAAATAATAACAATCGTTATTTCCTGATGTGAAGAAACTGGAACTCCATTTTTTCTTTACCAGGTCATTGCGAATTCGGTTGTTTCCGGACTCTCTGCTTTTCCAATCATCGGAGTTGCGGTATCAAGTGCGGAGAGTGCTTTCATTTCTTCATCCGTCAAAACGAAGTCGAAAATATTAATATTTTCCCTGATTCTATCCGTGTGCACCGATTTTGGAATAACCGATATACCGTTTTGAGCAAGATAACGTAAGGCAATCTGCGCCGGGGTTTTACAGTGATTTGCTGAAATTTCTTTTACAGTCTCGTTTCTAAGCATTTCATTTGCCCGTCCCTGCCCGAGAGGGGCGTATGCCTGATGTGCAAGTCCATATCTTTTCAGCCACTTATTTTCGTTTTTTCTCTGGCAGAGAAGATGGGTTTCAATTTGATTTATGCACGGCTTAATTTTATTGAATGTGATCAAATCTATCATTCTGTCGGCATCAAAATTTGAAATGCCGATTGCTCTGATTTTACCGTTTTTGTAGAATTCTTCGAGTGTACGCCATGCTTCATAAACATTGCCGTAAGGCCAGTGCAGAAGCACCAAATCTATATAGTCAAGTTGCAGTTTTTCAAGTGATGCGGTAAGAGATGCTTTAGCATCAGCTTTTTCGTAATTGTGAAACCATAGCTTTGTCGTGATAAACAGTTCATTTCTTGCTACGCCGCTGCGTTTGATTGCATTACCGACAAATTCCTCATTTCCGTACGCCTGTGCTGTGTCTATCAGTCTATATCCTGCGCTGATTGCAGAAGCAACACTTTTCTCACATTCCTGTTTATCGGTAATCTGAAATGTACCGAATCCGACAAGCGGCATTTTTATACCATTGTTCAAGGTTAAATACTCCATTTTAAAAACCTCCGTATATCAATTGATTTTTTTAGTGTTTTGTGCTATAATCATTATAGCAGGTTCGAGTAACTCGAAGTCAATGCTTTTTTTAAAAAAAGTGAGGAAATTTTTATGGATTATACAATTAAGCAGTTTGCAGAGATGTTTTCCGTGTCGGAACATACTGTCCGATACTATACTGACATAGGACTTCTGCCCTGTAGACGCGGTAGCAGCAACCGCCGTATTTTTGATGACGAATCGGCAAACTGGATGCAGGGAATCTGCTGTTTAAAAGGGTGCGGTGCATCGATTGAAGATATCAAGGAATACTGCCGCCTGTGTCTGCTTCCTGAATCAGAGAATACGCTCAAAGCCCGGTATAGCATTATTCTGAAACAGCGTGATGAAGCATATAAACGTCTGGAGGAGGCAAAAGCGGCGATCCGCTATATGGAAAACAAAGTTCGGCATTACGAGGATATTTTATCCGGTATATTGCCCGATGACACCAATCCGCAACATTGGACGGAAAGTACAAGACCGCACAAGCATTGACATCCTCTTCACCATATCTGCGGAAAACAGTTTTTGACTACGGATTTGATTACAAAGGATAAAAAGGAGAATATAGCGTATTACGAAAAAAGAAATTATGAAAAGATACATATTATTTATCATCAGCTTATTTTTTGCGGCGTTTGGAGTTGCAATTACAAAGCGCGGGGAATTGGGTGTTTCTCCGATTTCATCAGTACCGAATGTTATGAGCAGCTATATGGATACGTTATCGCTTGGAACATGGCTGATTATCTGGAATTGCATTTTAATCGCCGGTCAGGTTTTCATTTTGAAAAAAGATTTTCAAATAATACAGCTCTTGCAGCTGCCACTTTCCTTTCTTTTTGGAGTGTTTACTGATTTTGGAGTATGGTGTATGTCCCATGTTTCAAATGATTCCTACGCGGTTCGTATGCTTCTGGTGCTTGTCGGCATTGTTACGCTTGGCTTTGGTGTTTCACTTTCGGTCATTGCAAATGTAATCATGAATTCCGGAGAGGCTTTTGTAAAAGCAATATCAGATAAATCGGGGATACGTTTCGGGAATGTGAAAATCGGGTTTGATATTGGCTGTGTGGTGATTGCGCTGGCGCTGTCCTGGATACTTTTTAACGGAAAAATTGTCGGTACGCGTGAGGGAACGGTTTTAACCGCACTTTTTACCGGAATGATTGTGAATTTTTTTTGTAAAACGAATCTCTGCCCCTGTTAACAGAGTACTGGCAAAGGAGTGAAAGAATATGGTTAAGGTTTTATTTGTGTGTCACGGGAATATATGCAGAAGTCCGATGGCAGAGTTTATCTTAAAGGATATGGTAAAGCGGGCAGGCATGGAAAACGAATTTGAAATCCGATCCGCGGCGACGAGTACAGAGGAAATCGGGAATCCGGTATATCCGCCGGCAAAAGCAAAGCTGGCGGAACACGGTATATCCTGCATTGGAAAAACAGCGGTGCAGATGACAAAAGCAGATTATGACGATTATGATTATATCATTGCAATGGACAGATATAATTTGCGTAATATGAAACGATTTGTCGGCAATGACGAAAAGAAAAAGGTGTCGCTGATGATGGACTATACCAAACGGCACGGAGACGTTGCCGATCCATGGTACACCGGAGACTTTGATGCAACCTGGAATGACATACAGGAGGGGTGTGCAGGATTTTTAGCACAGTTAGAAACAAAGTAAAAAAAGAGCCGCCTTGGAATACTGGTGTATTCCGGGCGGCTCTTTTGATCTGCCTGTTTGATGGAAATCCTGCTGCAATGAGAGCGCCTTTCTTCACACTTCCATAATAATTGGCAGTATCATAGGACTGCGGTTTGTTTTTTCATAGATATACCGTGAAATGCTGGATTTCACACTGTTTTTCACAGTTGCCCAGTCGACGGTTTTTCCGTTCATGCAGTGTTCAATCGAATTGCGGGCGACACTGCGGACATGATCAATCAGATCCTCCGCCTCACGGACATACACAAAGCCTCTTGAAATAATATCCGGTCCTGCAACGAGGGTCTTGGTTGTGGAAGAAAGGGTTGCAACCACAATAATCAAACCGTCCTGCGCCAGGTGCTTTCTGTCTCTTAATACAATATTGCCGACATCGCCGACGCCAAGTCCGTCCACAAGAACCTTTCCGGCTTGCACAGAGCCATTGATTTTTGCGCCGCGTCCGTCAATTTCCAAAACGGTTCCGTTATTTAAAATAAAGGTGTTCTCCGGTGCAATTCCCATTTTTTCTGCCAGCGCCGCATGCTGCACCAAGTGACGATGTTCGCCATGAACCGGAATAAAGTATTTCGGTTTTACCAACGCTAAAATCAGCTTCAGCTCCTCCATGCAGGCGTGTCCGGAAACGTGTACCTCGGAGAGGGATTTATAAATGACCTCTGCACCGATTTTAAACAGCTCGTTGACCACGCTTGCAACGGATTTCTCGTTGCCGGGGATAGGTGTGGCGGAAATAATAATCAGATCGTTTGATGTGATTTCCACCTTGCGATGGTCGGAAAATGCCATTCTGGTCAATGCGCTCATTGGCTCGCCCTGACTTCCGGTGGTGATAATAACCACCTGGCTCGGATTGTAGCGGTTGATCTGATCCAAATTAATCAGAACACCCTCCGGGATTTTCATGTAACCAAGCAGAATTGAAATCTCCACAATATTTTCCATGCTTCGTCCGGAGACTGCAACCTTTCTGCCGTTTTTTACAGCAGCGTTAATAATCTGCTGAACGCGGTGAACATTTGAAGCAAAGGTTGCCACAATGATACGCTTGTTGCAGCCTTTAAAAATTTCCTCAAATTTTTCGCCGACACTGCGCTCACTCATCGCAAAGCCCGGACGTTCTACGTTTGTACTATCCGAAAGGAGCGCCAACACACCCTGATTTCCCAGCTCGCCTATGCGGGTCAGATCAATCACATCGCCCACAATCGGGGTGGTGTCAATTTTAAAGTCGCCCATGTGCAGAACAATGCCCATCGGTGTGGTGATTGCAAGCGCTGCCGAGTCTGCAATGGAGTGGTTGGTGCGGATAAATTCCACAGAAAAATATTTTCCTGCGCTGACGGTTGTCCCGGTTTTTACGCTGTTTAATTTCACTCTGGAAAGAAGATTATGCTCCTTGAGCTTGTGTTCCACCAGACCGAGTGTCAGGCGCGTTCCATAGACAGGCACGTTGATTTCCTTTAAGAAATAGGGAAGTCCTCCGATGTGATCCTCGTGTCCGTGTGTTAAGAAGATGCCGCGCACCTTGTCCCGGTGCTTTTCTAAATAGCTGATGTCGTTGATCACTAAGTCAACACCCGGCATATCATCATCCGGGAAGGACATGCCGCAGTCCACCAGAATAATTTCGTTCCCATACTCCAGAGCGGTCATATTCTTTCCGATTTCGTCCAGACCGCCAAGGGGGATCAGTTTTAATTTACTTTTTTTTGCCACAATATTACCTCCATGATTATGCCGTTCCATACTTCGGCATACGAAAAAAAGTCTCCCGTATGGAAAACAACCCGGTTCTAACGCAAAAATGCTTAAAACGTGCCTGCATGCACACAAAGAAAACTCGACCGGTTTTGTTGAGAGCTTGCGTATTGTTCCTGAATTGCCTCTGCCTTGCGCAGCGCGGCGGATCAGGCTGATTGTTCGTATTATATAACACAAAAAACGATCCTCTGTGTTACTTTTCATCCGGTATATCCGGACTAAAATCCGTTCATCATAGTAAGCAAGGCGAGTTTTGCTCCTTGCATACGTTACTATTAGTATAACACATTTTCCCTCCTTTAGTCAACCTATTTTTCTGTTACAAGCAAAATTTTGTTGATATTTTGGTTTTTCTCTTGACAAACAGGACTGTAGCATATATAATTAGTTTGAAATTTTATTAGGAGTGGATGAATATGCCAATTGTTGATATGCCATTGGAGGAGCTTCAAACCTATCAGGGGAGAAATCCGAAGCCGGAGGATTTTGAGGAATACTGGGACCGTGCGATTGCGGAAATGAAAGCAACCGATCCGCAGGTGGAGCTGATTCCGGCAGAATTTCAGTCGCCGGTGGCAGATTGCTATGATCTTTATTATACAGGCGTGCATGGAGCAAGGATTCATGCAAAGCTTTTAAAACCAAAAAATATTACAAAGCCTTGTCCGGCGGTGCTGCGTTTTCACGGCTACCATGGCGCGAGCGAGCCTTGGATGAGCTATTTAGCTTATGCAGCGTCCGGCATGATCGTGGCACAGATGGATTGCCGCGGACAAGCCGGAAAATCCATTGATGTTGGCGGAAATACCGGAAACACGATGCTGGGACATATTATCCGCGGACTCAAGGATTCGCCGGATCAGCTGTTATTTCGGGATGTTTTCTTAGATACGGCAGAGCTTGCCGGGATTCTGATGGATATGGAGGATGTGGATGAGACAAGAGTCGGCGTTGGCGGTATGAGTCAGGGCGGTGCGCTCACCATTGCCTGCGCAGCATTAGAACCGAGAATTAACCGCGCTTGTGCCAATTATCCGTTTTTGTGCGATTATCAGCGCGTTTGGGAAATGGATTTAACCGGATCTGCATATGCAGAGCTTTGGGGCTTTTTCCGTGAAAACGATCCGCGGCATGAACATGAAAAAGAAATTTTTACAAAGCTTGGCTATATCGATTTGCAGTACTTAGCGCCGCGTATTAAGGCAAAATTCCGGATGAATACCGGTTTGATGGACACAATTTGTCCGGCATCCACGCAGTTTGCGGCATACAATAAGATGACCTGTGAAAAAGAAGTGATCATCTATCCGGATTTCGGGCATGAATTTTTACCGGATGAGACGGAAATGAGTTATCAATTCTTTTTAGAAATGTAATAAGGAAAGGAATGACGATCAACATGGTTACGATTTCAAATGAAAATCTGAAAGTAGAGATTTCCAGTCTGGGTGCGGAGATTCAGAGCGTGAAACAAAATGGAGAGGAACTCATTTGGGAGGGTGATCCGGCTGTCTGGAGCGGACATTCTCCGCTGCTCTTTCCGATCTGCGGCGGCTTAAAAGAAGATCGGTACATTTATGCCGGAAAGGAATATACCCTCCCAAAACACGGATTTGCACGGCATAGCGAGTTTCAGGTTGAGGAGGTAACAACAGACCGTGCTGTTTTCAGCTTACAAAGCAGCGAGGAAACCAAAAAGGCATATCCCTTTGACTTTCTCCTGACGGTTACCTACCAGCTGGAGGGAGAAAAGCTTTTGGTGACTTATGACGTCAGGAATCTGACCGATGGAGAGATGTATTTTTCGATTGGCTCTCATGAGGCATATGCCTGCCCGAACGGGATTGAAGAATATAGCGTGATTTTTGAAAAGGAAGAAAATCTGGACGCAGTGGTTTTGGACGGAAACACACTAAGCGATCAAACCGTCCGTATTGGTGAAAAGGTGCGTGAGCTGCCGCTTCGGTATGAGTATTTTGCGGTGGATGCGCTGGTGTTTATCAACCTGGAATCCCGTGCAGCAACGCTCCGGAATCACAGAACCGGAAAGGAAATCAAGGTGGAATTTCCGGGTGCGGATTACTTCCTGATCTGGACAAAACCGCAGGCAAAATATATCTGCTTAGAGCCGTGGTGCGGCTGTCCGGACTTTACAAAAAGCTCCTATGAAATTGCAGAAAAACGCGGAATCATTCGGGTAGCAAAGGGCGAAACCTGTACCAGAAAGCACACGATACAGTTTTAATTGTTAGAAATCAAAAAACAGACCGTTGCGTATTGAGGCGAATTGCTTTGATACGCAACAGTCTGTTTTTTCTTAGAAGATTACTTCCATACCGCCCACGGGTCGGATGGCAAGTACATGACAGCTGCCCTGACCGAGGACATTTTCAATTTTTTCTTTAAAATCTGCTAACAGATCGTGCGGAACAAATGCCTGCACGGTGCCGGCAAAGCCGCCGCCGTGTACGCGGTATGCACCCGCATCACCCAAAAGCTCATCGCAAAGCGCCAGGGTCAGAGAAACTGCCTGGTGGAGCGGAGCGGAGGCGGAATAGATATTTTGCAGATACATGTAGGAGGAATAGCCGGATTTTTTCAGCATGTCGCAGAATGCCTCAAAATCGTTCTCCCGGAGCGCTGTAACCTCGTCCTGTGCGCGTTGGTTGTCGTTAAAGAAGTGAATGGCACGGAGGACGGCACGGTCATTTCCGAGCTTTTGACGTACCTCCGGAATTTTTTTCATAAATTCTTCCGGATCAACATCCCGGAGATATTCTTTCCCGAAAATTTCTGCAACAGCGCGCATTTCTCTGGTAATGCCGGCATAGTCATCTGTCAGATCGGCATGATCTGCGCCGGAATCGATAATGCAGAGCGCATGTCCGCTGGACGGGAAGTCAAACTCTACCTTGTGAATGACCGGTGTTTTCGGGTCTTTGAAATCAATTGCAACCACCGAGCCGACCGAGGATGCCATCTGATCCATTAGACCGCATGGCTTTCCAAAGTAAACGTTTTCTGCATACTGACCGATTTTTGCAATTTCTACGGCATTTACTTCTCCGTTTGCAAAAAGGCTGTTGACCATATTACCCACTAAAACCTCAAACGCCGCCGAGGAACTCATACCGGAGCCTTTTAAGACGTTGGAAACGGTGTAAGCGTCAAAGCCGGCAAGCTGATATCCCAGATCGGAAAATTTCTTTAAAATACCGCGGATTAAAGCTGCTGCACGGTCGAATTGCTCCGGATGGATCTCCAGATCGTCTAAGTCGATTTCGTCCATGGAATACCCCTCCGACTGGATTCTGACGGTATTTGTGCCGTTTAAAGCCACTGCACCGATCACGTCCAGATTCAGGCTGGCAGCTAAAACGCAGCCGTGCTGATGGTCGGTGTGGTTACCGCCGATTTCGGTTCTGCCCGGAGCAGAGAAAAGACGGATTTCCTCCGGCTCGCCAAAGGTTTTGGAAAAACCGTCGATTACCCTTTCAAAACGTTTTGCATACCGTTCGGTTTCCTCCGGTTCGCATGCATAGATATAGGCAAGCTGATCCCTGCATGCGCCGCCTGCAAGCGCCTTTTTTAATTCGTTTGTTTTCATTTGTTTTCCTCCTGTATTTTTGCTGCTTTCACAGTATTTTTCATTAACATTGCAATCGTCATAGGTCCAACGCCGCCCGGAACGGGGGTAATTGCCCCTGCAACCTTTTCGCATTCCTCAAAATCAACATCGCCGACTAACTTCTTTTCTGCAATCCGGTTGATTCCGACGTCGATTACCACTGCACCCTCCTTGATCATGTCGGCAGTGATGAATTTCGGTTTTCCGACTGCTGCAACGACAATATCGGCACGCTTGACCGTGTCTTTCAGATTCTTTGTACGGGAATGGCAGACGGTAACCGTTCCGTTCTGGTGCAACAGGAGCATTGCCTGCGGTTTCCCGACAATGTTACTTCTGCCGACCACAACGCACTCCTTGCCCTCAATCGAAATGCCGGATTCCTTGATCAGCTCCATCACACCTGCCGGTGTACAGGGTACAAAATCATAATTGCCGACCATAATTTTTCCGACATTGACCGGATGGAATGCGTCCACGTCCTTTTTCGGATCAATTGCCTGAATGACTTCTTCTTCGTTAAATTGCTTTGGGAGCGGCAGCTGCACCAAGATTCCGTTGATTTCCTTTTTGTGGTTTAATTGATCAATTAAGCGGAAAAGCTCCTGCGGTTCTGCTGTGCCGGGGAGAGCGTATTCCTCGGAATAAATTCCAAGCTCCTCGCATGCCTTTTTCTTGGAATTGACGTAAACACGGCTTGCCGGATCGTCTCCGACAATCACCACTGCAAGCCCTGGGAAAATGCCTTCCTGTTTGAGTGCAGAGACTTCTTCCGCAAGCTCGCCTTTGATTCGTGCGGAAACCTCTTTTCCGCTCAGAATTTTTGCCATTGTAACCGTTCCTTTCTATTTCTTTTTCTTTCGCTGATTATGCGGTGTTCGCTTTTTGGGTACTTCTTTTTTTGCCGTCTGTTTTTGATAGCGCGGCTTTTCCTTGCGCGGACGGATCAGACAGTTTGGACCGAATCCGATTAAATCCCGCCGTCCTGCCTTGGTGAGCGCTTCATACACTAAATCGTAGTTCTCCGGATTCCGGAACTGTAAAAGTGCGCGCTGCATTGCCTTTTCCCGCGGTGTTTTTGGTACATAGACCGATTTTCCGGTAAAGGGATCAATTTCGGTATAAAACATACAGGTGGAAATTGTACCGGGGGTCGGATAAAAATCCTGCACCTGCTGGGGGTTGATGTGGTGTTCCTTTAAATAGAGCGCCAGCGTGATGGCATCCTTTAGCGTACTTCCCGGATGGCTCGACATCAGGTAGGGAACTAAATATTGTTTTTTTCCAAGCTGTTCATTGATTAGGTAAAACTTATCGGAAAAACGGTTAAAAACCGCATTTTCCGGCTTTCCCATATAGCGCAGAACGTTGTCGGAAACATGCTCCGGAGCAACCTTTAGCTGACCGCTGACATGATGCTTGCAAAGCTCATAGAAGAAGGTATCGTCCGGATCGTGAATGAGATAATCAAACCGGATGCCGGAGCGGATAAATACCTTTTTCACCCCGTCAATCTGCCGCAGACTCCGCAAAAGATCGGTGTATTCCTTGTGGTCGATTTTCAGATTTTTGCAGGGAGCAGGAAAGAGACACTGCTTGTTTTTGCATGCGCCGAGGGTATTCTGCTTTTCGCATGCCGGGGCGCGAAAATTGGCGGTCGGTCCGCCGACATCATGAATATACCCTTTAAAATCCGGATCCCAAACCATCTGCTTTGCCTCCTGGATTAAGGATTGCTTGCTCCGTGCGGTGACAATCCGTCCCTGATGAAAGGCAAGCGCGCAGAAATTGCAGCTGCCAAAGCAGCCGCGCGAGCTGACCAGGCTGAATTTTACTTCTTTAATCGCCTCAATACCGCCGGATGCCTCGTAAACCGGATGATAATTTTTTTCGTAGGGGAGCGCGTAGACCGCGTCTAATTCCTTGGTGTTGAGCGGCGGCATCGGTGGATTCTGAATCAGATATTGTCTGCCATGCTGTTGCACAATCGTTTTCCCGATATAGGGGTTCTGCTCATAATACTGAATCCGGCAGGATTCTGCATAGCTTTTCTTGGATGCGATGCATTCCTCATAAGAGGGAATTGTCACAGCGTTTTCTGTGACCGGTTCGTTTGATAAATAGCATGTGCCGGGAACGTCCCGGATTTCTTTTACCGGGATTCCGGCAGCAAGCGCGTCTGCAAGCGCAACAATCTGTTTTTCGCCCATGCCGTACATCAGAATATCAGCCTGGGAATCTACCATAATGCTGTGCCGGATTTTGTTGTCCCAATAATCATAATGCGCAAATCTTCTCAGACTTGCCTCCACACCGCCGATCAAGAGCGGGATATCTCCGAATGCCTCGCGGATGCGGTTGCAGTAGACAATCACGGCACGATCCGGACGCTGCCCCGAACGGTTTCCGGGAGCATAGGCATCCTCGCTTCGTCTCTTTTTACTTGCGGTATAGTGGTTGACCATGCTGTCAATATTGCCGGAGCTGACTAAGACACCGAGCCGGGGTCTGCCTAAGCGCAGGAAATCCTTTGTGCTGTGCCAGTCCGGCAGAGAAATAATCCCCACGCGGTAGCCGTGCTTTTCTAAGATTCTGGAGATGATCGCATGCCCAAAGCTTGGATGATCCACATAAGCGTCGCCGATAATGTAGAGAAAATCCAGCTCGTCCCAGCCGCGTTTTTTCATATCCTCCCGGCTGATGGGGAGAAAGTTGTTATGTTCCATAGTGATCCTCTCTTAATCGGGCAGATCGTCCACGCTGATCCGGTTTGCATAAACCTCACGCGGCTTACTGCCGTTTGCACCGCTGATAATTCCGCGCTGCTCCATCTGGTCGATAATTCTGCCGGCGCGTGCATAGCCAACCTTTAAGCGCCGTTGTATCATGGCAGTAGAGATTTGCCCCAATTCTACGGCAAGTGAAATTGCCTCCGGGAGCAGAGCGTCTCCGTCATTTTCCTCGTCTTTATCGTCGGTCACACCGTTTTCCCCGGTGGACATCCGCTCAATGTGATCTGCCAAATCCTCAGAATAGTGCGTTTCCTCGGAATGCTCCTTGACAAACTCGATCACCTTTTCGATCTCGCCGTCTGAAATAAATGCGCCCTGTACCCGGAGCGGAGCATTCATGCCGGAGGGATGATAGAGCATGTCGCCCTTTCCCAAAAGCTTTTCCGCGCCGCCCTTATCCAAAATTGTCCGGCTGTCCACCTGACTGGAGACGGCAAAGGCAATTCTGCTTGGAACATTTGCTTTGATTAAGCCGGTGATAACGTCTACAGACGGCCGCTGGGTTGCCACGATCAAATGAATTCCGGCAGCACGTGCAAGCTGTGCCAGACGGCAGATTGCGTCCTCCACTTCTTTTGCCGCAACCATCATCAGATCGGCTAACTCGTCGATAATAATGACAATTTTCGGGAGGGTCGGATCTCCGTTTTTCTTTTGGATTTTGTTGTAGCCGTCTAAGTTTCGGGTGTGGCTGTCTGCAAAGAGCGCATAACGTTTCATCATCTCGCTGACCGCCCAGTTGAGCGCGCCGGCGGCACGTTTCGGATCGGTCACAACCGGAATCAAAAGGTGCGGAATACCGTTGTAAACACCCAATTCCACCACCTTCGGGTCAACCATAATCAGCTTGACCTCCTCCGGCTTTGCTTTATATAAAATACTGGTGATAATCGTGTTAATGCAGACGCTCTTACCCGAACCGGTAGAGCCTGCAATCAGAACATGCGGCATTTTTGCAATATCGCCGACTACTACGTTGCCGCCGATATCCTTTCCGAGTGCAAAGGAAAGCTTGGATTCTGCCTTTTTAAAGGTGTCGCTTTCAAAAATTTCTCTGCCCGAAACCATCGAAACGCTGTTATTCGGAACTTCAATGCCGATTGCCGCTTTTCCGGGTACTGCCGATACCAAAACGGTGGAAACCGCAAGCTTCCAGGCAATGTCCTCGGAAAGACCGGAAATTTTGGAGAGCTTGACACCGGTTTGCGGCTGAATTTCATAGCGGGTCACGCTCGGTCCCTGGGTCACCTGCAAAAGCTTTGCCTCTACTCCGAAATCCTTTAAAACCTCCATCAGCTTTTGCGCCGTTTCGCGCATTTCCCGGCGCTTGTCCTCCGAGGTCGGCTTTGCAGCCTTTAAGAGGGAGAGCGGCGGAAAAACATATTCCACCGGCGGCTTTTCAATTGCGCCGTCCATTTCAGAATCAATCTTTTTCTGCTCCGCTTTGGTGGTAGCCTCTGCACGTTTTTCTAATTTCTCGCCCGGTGCAGTCTCCGGTTTGGGTTCTTCTGTCGGTTTTTCTGCTGTTTGCTTTTCTTCTGCCGGCTTTTCCGGGTTCTCAATCGGAAGATCCGGCGTAAATACCACTTCCTCTAAATCGGCAGCGGTAAAGACCTGTTCCTCCGGTTCTTTCTTTGGTTCTTCCGCTTTCTTCTTTTTGGGTTCTTTTTTCGGTTCGTCAAGGGAAAAATCTAATGCCTCGCCGGCAAGCTTTTTTTCTTCGTGATGCTCGGAGATTTTTTTCTTGGTTTTTCTGCCGGTTTCATAATGATCCGGATGTTCTACTGTGCGGATTTCCTCGCGCAGTCCGAAAAGACCGGAAAGGAATGTGGATGCCGCGCTGATCAGAGAGATTTTAAAGATCACGCTTAAAAGAATCACAATGGTAAAAAGCGCAACTAAAACCGACGCAATTTTACCAATGCTGCCGATCAAAAGCTTTGCAATCACACCGCCTAATAATCCGCCGCCCACGCCGTTTGTGCCATAGCTGTAAAGCTCGGCAAAGGGGAGCGTTTCTCCGTGCAGCATATGTACAAGTGCCGCAACAAAGACAAGCAGAAAAAAACAGAGAGCGGATTTAATTCCCAGCCGGTCGCAGCTACGGGATTTTCCGGTATAAATGCAAAGTCCTAAAAGGACAACCGGAACAAACCAGGCGGTTTTTGCAAATAAACCAAAAAAGAGATCGTGGAAAAATCCTGCCACAACCGCGCTGCTCTGTGTATAAATAAAAACGCCGAAAAGTGCAGAAAGGAACAACAAAATCGCACACATTCCCGTATAAGGAAACGGCGCGCCGGTTTGTTTTTTCTTCTTTTTAGAAGATGTACGCTTTGCGGCTTGTTTTTTCTTTGCCATAATAACATCGAAAACCTTTCTATTCTAAATTTCACGATAGTTCTATTATAGCATAAATTTTATAAAATTGCTATAGAAAAAAAGGAAATTAATCATTTTTTTTTATCCAGTTTTCGACAAGTAAAAAAGGGGGATGTAAAAAGGAGTGCAGAACGGTCTGTGTCTTTTTATTACATCCCCAAAGAAATATATTATTGTCTTTTTCGGATCACCCTTGCCGGATTTCCGACTGCGACGGAATAGGGGGGAATCGGCTTTACCACGACTGCGCCGCTGCCGATGACAGACCCTTCGCCGATATCTCCGGAATAAAGAATACAAACCCCCATACCGACATAGACATCCATGCCGATTGTGACTTTTTTGGAATGACCGCCCTGGCTGAAAATGATCCGGTTCGGATCTTCAAAAATGTGTGAGTAGGGCGTCAGGGTGATATTTTGCGCAAACAGACAATCCTCGCCGATCTCTAAGCCCTTATGTCCGAATAGGGTTGTTCCTGTTCCGAGATAGGTACGCGCGCCGATTTTAATGTACCCCTCAGCCGGTGATTCGGTGTCTAAATAAACCCGGTCGTTTAAAACCACGTTATCACCGATTTCAATGCCGCCCTCACCTCTTGCGGTCAGGGTTACGTCGTCGCAGATGGTGACGTTATTTCCGATCGAAATAAATTCCGGGTGATTGATTTTTACATTTCGCCCGATTTTCACATTTTCGCCCATCGATTTTAGAACCGTGCGGTAGTACTGATTCCGGACTTTTTTTGCCTCGTCGCTGTCCGATTGCATAAAGAGCATTTTGCAAAGTTCTTCCTGATTCTGAAGTTCCGAGAAAGCCTTGGTAAAAAACTGTTCCATTACTTTTATCACTATTCCTTTCCGTGCTGTAAGGTACACAATTTAAGTCTGAAAGAAAATCGCTCAGAGTGCTACTTTGCAGCGAGTGGTGCTGTACATCGGTACCGCCCCGAGCAAAAAGCAGTGCTATGGGCGATTTTATTCAGACTTTCTCTCCTTGATGCATTGCCATGGCCCGATAACCGTTTTCTGATTCAACATCCTGTTCCCACTTTTTCTTTACGATCTCGTAGACTTTGTCCTCGATTTCCGGTGTGCCGTCCTTGCGGGTGGGAAGAAGCTGATCTCCGGCAACGTTTTTGTCGGTGCAGGCGGTGTCGTTTCTCCATTTTTCTCTTTCTTCCGGATTTCGCAGATTCGGAATTTCCACGGATTCGCCGTTCTTTAAGATGGAGCGGTATGCAAACATGCCCGGCAGGAACATATCCAGCGCCTCATAAACGTCAATAATATCTGCCGCCGGATTTCCGAGAATTTTCTCCACAAAGTGGTACATGGAATAAAAGTCCGAACCGCCGTGTCCGAACGCTTCGCACTCCTCGTCATGGTCGCGTTTCGGAAGATAGCTTTCTGCCGGACGGTCGGCATATTCTCCCGGATATTCGTCCGCTTTTACATAAATCCGTGCAACATGTCCAGCATCTGCATCCTCTCTGGGGCATTCCATTCTTCCCTTACTGCCGTACATACTGTACCAAACGGAATTTTCATAAAGTCCGCCGTGAATACTCTTGATGATTCCGCCGTTTTCCAGTGTGATAATTTCCATGCCAAATAAAGCGCCCTTTTGCCCTATTTCGGAAGCGCGTCCGTTCATGGTGCTTTCAAAGCCTGTGACGCGTACCGGACGTAAACCGGTTGCATGAATGATCGGACCGATCGAGTGGGTGCAGTAAAAGGTAGAGTACATATTGTTTCTCCAGTGGTCGCGTATACCGTAGGTGATACTTGGCCAGATCGGAGCGCAGTTATGTACATATTCACACTCGCCATACTCAAATTCTCCGATTTTATTCTTTCCGTAAAGCTCTTTCATTTCGTAGGGAGCAGGCATATAGCAGTAGTTTTCGCCGTATGCATAAATCATTCCAGTTTCTTCCACAGCCTCAATCAGCTCCACTGCCTCTCTCATTGTCTGCACCGGCAGCACCTCGGAATAGACATGAAGTCCCCGTTTCATTGCCTGGATGGCAAACGGTGCATGCTCGGTTGCAAAGTTTGCTAACACAACTGCATCCATGTCATGGTTTAAAAAGTCCTCATAGTTGTCATAAAATGCAAGATTCATTCCCTCGCAGAGTTTTTTCTGCCCTTCCAAAACCTCCGGATTGTTGTCGCAGATGGCAACCAGTTCTGCGTTATCTGCAATTTTGCAGTAGTTAATCATGCCTGTTCCGCGGTAACCGCCCACAACGCCGATTCGTACCTTTTTCATGTGAATGTTCATTCCTTTCTGTGTTTTTGATAGTTTCATATTAACATAGATTGTTTTAAAATAAAATGGAAAATATACTTGAAAATATAGAAAAAATTCTTTTTATGCTTGACTTTTTGTAAAGCTTATGCTAAAGTGGTATCAAAGACAGGGGGGAAATTTTTATGGAACAGAATATATGCAGATTCATTCCGAAAAACGGAGATTCCAGTGAACTGAATATTATTAATCTGGTGTATGAAACAAATCCGGCGATTTATCAGGAGCAAAAGAGTTTCAGCGCCACGCACCGGCTTCATATTGTTGCGTCGGGCGGCGGTGTTTTGCGCACGATGGGGGGCGTGTATCCGCTCGCCCCGGGGGATATCTTTTTTTGTCTCCCCTCCATGCCGTATTCCATCCGGTCAGAGCAGAATTTAACCTTTTATTATCTCAGCTTTTTAGGAGAGCGTGCAAATCTTTTGACAGACCGCGCCGGAATCGGACGGCAGAAACTTTATTTTCCTGAATTTTCCCATTTGCTGCCGCTTTGGAGGGATACCATTCAGAATCCGGTGTCCCAGTCGCATCTTGCCTGCGAGGGTTTGCTTTTGTATACCTTTGCTGCGATTGAGGGAACGGAAGAAAAAAAGGAGCAGCCGTCAGACGATCTGACGCTGCTCCTCCGGAAATATGTTGATGACCATTTTTCCGATCCGACGCTTTCGCTCCGTACTTTGAGCCGGGAATTTTCCTATAGCGAGAAATATATCTCCACGCTGTTTAAGAAGAATTTCAAGGTCGGAATCACAAGGTATACCCAGGTTCTACGGATTCAGCGCGCATGCGAGCTGATTGAGGAGGGGTTTACCTGTGTTAAGGATATTTCCAGTCTTTGCGGTTTTTCCGATCCGCTTTACTTTTCAAAGTTTTTTAAAGAGCGAACCGGAGTTCCGCCGAAAAAATATATCCAAAACAGACAAAGCCATGCGGTTGACTGATCTTTATTTCAAATAAAAATCAAAATGAATGTCCTGTTCGCTGAGCCGGTATTCCTCCGCAAGCTCCGGACCGCAGCTGTTTGTACCAAGCCCTGAAACCTTATAGTCAATCCGGATGTTGGTGCGGCCGTTTTTCACAAGCTCATTTGTATGCATCGCCTCGGTGATCGCGTCCGCAGTATATTCGGATACAGAAAATTCAAATTCGGTATCGGTGAGAACCGTTAAACCGGAATCCATTTTCAAATATTTTGTCCGGGTATGGTTGCCATGCTCCTGGGGAAGAATGTAGGGAACGTATTCCTCCCTTGCCGTGCTGCGATAACGTCCCATTTTTGCATGTGCGCTGCAATCGCAGTAGTTTTCGCCGCTGCCCATTCCAAAATAGGTGAATCCGTCATTGACTGCCGGCGAGGTGATTTCAAAGCCGAGCCGCGGCAGATAAGTGGCGGGCATGCGTTTTCCGGAGAGCGATACCCGAATCATGCCGTCTGCAAAGAATGTATAGCTTGCCTCATAGCGCAAAAACGGCAGTCTTGAAATGCCGGCAAGAGAAGCTTTTACGGTGATTGTGTTTTCCGACAGGGAGCAATCGTAAACCTTGGTGCAGAGACGGTTGTAGTTTTCTGCCCGATCCTCGTCCGGGATCAGGAAGGTGCCCCATTTTTTCTTGATGTTCCGGTCGTTATCGGTTGGTGCGCGCCAAACGGTCAGCTTCATGCGCTCTGCAAACTGTTCTTTTCCGTTCTTCTCCATTTTCTCTAATACGCCATAATGTTTGTTAAAAACATAATAGAAGCCTTCTCCGCGGAAATAGACGCGTGTTTCATCCTCCTGCTCCGGTAAAAGCGGCGCAGCAGCTGTGATTTTTTGAGTATCTGCTTTTAGCGTATGCTGTACAAAACCGATTTCTTCTCCCTCTGTATTTTTGAGAGTCACGTTCACATATCCGCCGAACCGGCAGGAAAGCGCAGGAATTTCAATCGGAATTTCTGCGGATGCGTGCGGTGCAATGTCGGGAGAAAGACTCTTTTCCCACACCACCTTGTCATCCTCTAATACCGAAATTTCCACTGTGTATTTGTTCAGATTTGTAAAATCGAACCGATTCGTCAGGGTCAGGGTTGTGCCGTCCAGTTCGGACGCAAAATTCTGATAGAGGTATTTTGCGTTCAAAGAGCCTGCCTTTAGGGTTCTGTCTGCAAAGACTAAGCCATCGTTGCAGAAATTGCTTGCATGTACCCTTTCTCCGAAATCGCCGCCGTATTGGTAGATACCGTTTTTGGATGCGGTGTGATCTGCCCATTCCCAGATACATCCGCCGATTAGCTTCGGATAGGTGTAGAATGCGTCTATATATTCCTTGAGTCCGCCCGGTCCGTTTCCCATGGCATGCGCATACTCACAGAGAAAATACGGCTGTTTTTTCGATTCATCCTTTGCGTAGTCCACAATATCCGAAACCGGCGGATACATCATCGAGTAAACATCGGCATGATCGGAAAGTCCCGCGCGGCTGGCATCCTCGCAATGGATCAGCCGGGAGGAATCTCGCTCCCTTGTCCAGCGGATCATGCTCATATGATTTTCGCCATGATTGCTTTCGTTTCCGGTTGACCACATAATGATACAGGGATGGTTTTTGTCGCGTTCCACCATTCTCTGCATCCGGTCTAAAAATGCCGGCTCCCATTCCGGGTCGAAGCATGGCCAGATCGGATCGGCATCATAGCCGGGCATGTCTGCGTTTCTGGAAGAAAATCCATGTGTTTCTAAATCTGTTTCGTCCACCACATAAAAGCCCATCTCGTCGCAAAGGTTTAAAAGCTCCGGTGTGGGGGGATAGTGTGAGGTGCGGATGGTATTGATATTGAGTGATTTCATCAAAAGCAGCTCGCGGCGGATAAATGAATCACTCATCGCATAGCCATTCTCCGGGTGGGTGTCGTGATGATTGATACCCTTTAAAATGACCGAAACGCCATTGACCAAAAGTTCAAACCGATCCGAAACTGCAATTTCGCGCATGCCGACCTTAACAGGAATAAACTCGCTTTTTCCTTTTACCACAACGGTGTACAAGTACGGATTTTCTGCATTCCAGAGAATCGGATGCGATAAATCGGCAGGCTTTCCGTCTGCGTCAAAGATTTCATAGTCCGGTTGGTTTACAGTAATCGTCTTTGTATCTGCCTTGATCTCAATATCCCGGATGTGTCCGATTTCACGGGAGAGCAAATATACATCCCGGAAAATGCCGGAGAGACGGTAAAAATCCTGATCCTCCAAATAGCTGCCGGCACACCATTTTAACACCTTTGCGGTGATTGTGTTTTTGCCGGGATGCACATACTTTGTCAGATCAAATTCTGCCTGTAAATGAGAGCCGACCGTGCTGCCGACATAGTTTCCGTTTACAAACAGGAACATGCAGGAGCCGACTCCCTCGAATACCACATAGGTTTCTTTCTCGCACCAATCTTCCTCTAATTCAAATTCACGCTCGTAAATACCGCAGGGGTTGTCGTCCGGCACAAACGGAGGATCAACCGGGTACGGATAGTTGATATTCTGATATTCCGGCTGATCGTAACCGCGCATCTGCCAGTTAGACGGAACGTCGATTAAATCCCAGTGCCGGATTTCCTTTGGAACGTCAATCTCCCGGTCAAAATAGGCAAACCGCCATGTCCCGTTTAAAAGACGGTAATATGCCGAAGAAAAACGGTCTCCGGCAAGCGCTTTTTCCATCGATTCGTAGGGGATGTAGTAGCTGCGTTGCGGCTCGCGGTTTTCCCCTATGAAGCTTTTGCTTTCATAATTACGCATAAAATTCATCCTTTCTGATTTTGTTTTCTTGACAATCTTCAAAAACCATATTATAATGATATTAATATTGTATCACAGGAAAAAGCATTCTGCAATCAAAGAATATTAATAAATATATAATAATATTAAGGTGGGATGGAGATGAATAATTTTTGCTTTCCGGTTTTGACGCAGCAGGAGCTTTCCCTGCCGTTTTATATCAGTTCGGTAGGGTATGGGGCGGAGCATATCAGCAACCGGGAGAACGGTTTAAAGGAGGCGCAGCTGCTATATACCGCAGAGGGAGTAGGTATTGGCGAGATGGCAGGAAAGCCGATCCGGCTTTCTCCGGGGAGTCTTTTGTATTTTCCGCCCTTTACGCCGCATGCGTATCAGCCGGAGGAGCGTTCTTGGGTCACTTATTGGATCACCTTTGGGGGTTATGCGGCAGAGCAGATGATTCAGTCGGAGGCGGCAATCTGGGAGGAATGCAGTTTTGATTTTCCGGAGCAGATTGAAAGGATTTGCAGCCTTTATCAGACAAAGACCTGGCAGAGAGAAAGCAGCGTTCTTTTATATGCGCTTTTGCTGCAATGCCGGGAGGAGTTGACCCTGCCGGTCGGATCGCGCCTGAAAAACCGCCTGAACCGTGCTTTTGAGCTGATCGAAAAACGTTATGGAGAGACGCTGTCCCTGTCAGAACTGGCAGAGGCATGTGGGGTTTCCAAGGAATACTTCTGCAAAATTTTTCACGATTATACTGGGATGCGTCCAATGGAATATGTCACCTATGTGCGGATTCAGAATGCAAAAAAAATGCTCCGCTACAGTCATCTGAGTGTATATGAAATTGCAGAACGGGTCGGATTTTCGGATTGCAGCTATTTTTGCAAAATATTTAGACAGGTCGAGGGAGTCACGCCGATGCAGTATGCCGGAAGATAAAAAAACACACAGACGCATCTTTGCTAAACGTCTGTGTGTTCTTTATTAACCCTTTACACCGCCGAGATTCAGACCGCCAATGATCTGCTTTTGGAAAATTGCAAAGATCACAAGCTGTGGAATCAGGGAGAACAGCAGGGCAATCATCTGATAGTCCATGGTGTAATCGGATGATTTCAGTTTAAAGATCTGAACGCCTAAAACGGTTTTGCTCTTATCCTGAATCAGAAGATACGGCCAGAAGAATTGTCCCAGCTGACCGTTAAAGGTCAGAAGCGCTGTGACCGTAAAGATCGGAACGCTTAACGGTACGATAATCTGAAAGAAAATCCGGAGATCGTTTGCGCCGTCAATTCTTGCGGATTCCACCAGTGCAGGAGAAATTCCGTCGAAGAAGTTTTTAAACAGGATAATGCCAAAGGTGCTTGCCGCTGCCATCAGCCAGATCGGAAGATAGGAATCCAGCATGTTAAAATGGAAGATCGGGAAGTCCTTAATAATCATATAAAGCGGTACGGTTCTGGTTGTGCCGGGCAGCATCATGATCCAAACGCAGAGTACAAAGATCAGTCCGGAGCCGATTGGCTTTAGCTTTGACAGAGAATAGCCTGCAAAGCCGCAGACTAAAATGTTAAACAGCACGCAGCCGCCTGCCATGATAAAGGTGTTCACATAGAACTTGTAAAAGGACATCCTGTTCCAAACCTCTAAAAGCTTTGAAAAATGGATTTCCTTTGGAAAAAACGTAGTCGGAATTGCGTACATTTCCTGAACACTCTTAAAACCGGACAGCATGATCCAAAGCGTCGGAACGGTGTTCACAAGCACCATCAGGCAGAGAAACACAAAGATGATACCGTAAAGAAGCTTGTATTTCGGCTGCTTCAGCTCGCATTCGGACAGAATGCCGAAATGATTTGATTTTTTTTGTTTCATCTGATTTCCTCCTAAAAACTGCTTTCAACCTTTTTGTTCATTTTAAAATAGAAGCTCGTCATCACGATCAGGATCAGGAACATCACCACGCCGACTGCCATGGAAAGCTGCGGTTTTACCGAAACGAAGCCATATTGATAGCTTAAAAGTCCAAGCGACATAGAAGCGTTGTTCGGACCGCCGTTTGTCATCTGTAAGGGCTGCTCCATAATGGAGAATACGCCGATCACCTGTTGGATTAAGAGCAGGAGCGTAATTCCGGCAATCTGCGGAATTGTTACATATCGGATTCTTTTGAAAAAGCCTGCTCCCTCTAAGGTTGCCACCTCATAGAGCGCCGGGTCAATTCCCTGGAGCGCTGCATAGTAAAAGATTGTGGTTGATCCTGCGCCTGCCCAGGTCATGGTGATGATGATGTACAGAATCGTGAAGCGTGAATCCTGAAGCCAGCTGTAGGCAGGCATTCCGAATTTGGAGAGGAACATATTTAAAAGTCCTGCCTCGGTCGGATAGTACATCAAAAACCAGATCATATACACTGCCACTCCGGGGAGCGCGTTCGGAAGATAGGTAAAAAACCGGAAAAATCCTTTTGCGCGCCGCACCTCGCTTAAGCAGACTGCAAAGATAAACGGCAGCGGAAAGCCTAAGATAAGCGACCATCCGACATATTTTAACGTATTCATCAAAAGCTTTAAAAACAGCTTATCCGTCAAAATTCGTTTATAGTTTGCAAGCCCGGCAAAGGTTGTCACCTTATAGCCCTGCATATTGAAGAAGGACCAGAAGATTCCCGAAAAGGTCGGACGGATGACAAAGAAGTAAACGCATAGGATGGCTGGGAGCAAAAGCGCCCAGCCGATCACATTTCGTTTCAGGAGTTTCTTAATCGTTACGGTTTTATGAGAAGAAGCAGAAATGCTTGTGTTGTTTTTCAATGGGGTTCACATCCTATTCATAGTCTAAGTAGTTTGATTGGAACAGGTCGTTTGCTTCTTTTAATACCTGTGCACAGTCTGCATTTTCGTTGGTCAGAACTTCTTGCAGGCAGCTGTCTAAGGTGCTGTAAAGATCCTGTGCGCAGACAGGCTCCTCTGCGGAAAATTCAATGCCGGTTTTGTCATTAAAGGACTTTAAGTGGTTCGGATTGACGTTGCAGAACTGATCAATCAGCTGATCCTTATATGCCTGATATTCGGATAAGTGATTCCAGAGGCTTAATTCCTTAATGCCGACGATTTCGCCCTTTTCCACCTTATCCTGATAGGTGTTTTTCAGGCTTTCCTTGGTTGCGTCGTCAAAATGGATGAAATCGTTATCAAAGGTGATCCATTTGAATGCTGCGTCGAGCTGTTCCGGTGTTGCGTCCGGGGAGAATGCGTAGTACGCGCCGCCCATCAGAGAAACTCTCTTTGCAGGACCTGCCGGAATCTTTGCTAAACCGATATTGTTAATATCCATGCCGTATGTGCTGGTGAATGAACCGATCATAGAAAGATTTACAAAGGTCATCGCTGCCTGGTCGGTTGCAACCTGCTTTTGCTGCTCTGCAAGGTCTACTAATGTTAATTCCGGCAGAATGTTATATTTCCACTTCATATCCTTTACAAACTGTAAAGCCTGTGCACATTCCGGTGTGTCAAAGGTAGCTTTATAGCTGCTGTCCTCCTGCTGCGTGATAAACTTTGCACCGAATGCCCATGCAAACATGGTGAAATCCCAGCCGCCGAAGTTGTCAGTTGTCGGGAAAATGAAGCCGGCTTTTCCGGTTTTTTCTTTGATGGTCTGCGCCATCGAAACCATTTCGTCATAGGTTTCGGGTGTTTTCGGTGTTCCGTCCGACTCTACCAGTCCTGCTTCTTCAAACAGCTTGAGGTTTAAGAAAAGCGCCATGGAGTAGCATTCGGACGGTATGTAATAGACTTTTCCGTCGCGGGAAATCTGCTCCATTGCAAAATCGTTGATCAGATCGTAATAGCCGTATTCCTTTGATTTTTCTGTGATGTCGACTGCATAGCCGAGGTTCATGATTTTTGCCGTCTCTGTAAATGGAATCAGATAGACAACCGGGAGCGTGTGCCCTTCTGCTTTTGCTGCGAAGGTTTCTGTGTCGTAGGACCAGCCGGCATCCACCACCTTAATATTCGGATATTCCTTTTCAAAGCGTTCGATTTTGTCCATCTGTCGTTTATAGCCGACAGGATTTGTTTCCTCCTCCTGCCAGTTGGAGATCGGAAGCAGAATCCGTCCGTCCTCGGTAGTACTGCTGTTTTTTGTTTTTCCGCCGCAGGCAGAGGTTGCAAGGCATGCTCCGGCAAGAACCAGGGCTGCTAATTTTTTGAATTGCTCTTTCATGTTTTAAAACCATTCCTTTCATGCCATAGTGTTTTGGCTTTCTTGATTTCATTATAGCATGAAATTCCGGGAGTGCAATTAACAGTAAATCAGCTTAGTCCAAGAATCAATCATTCCGGGGTATCAGAATAATTATAATATTCTCAAAAAGATTGATTTCCGGAAAACTCCATTGATTTTCGCAAAAGTCTCTGATATAATGAGGCTACAGACAGTCATTCTGCAACGAGGAGGAAGGAATATGAGTCAAAAATACAAACAGAGACTGCTCCCGTATAAAAGAGTAATTTTTTTAATCGGACTGCCGATTGCAATTGTCGCAGTTTCATTAGTGATTACCAATTTATACTATCGGAATGAAAATATTAAAAAGCTACGGGAGTTTTATTCCTATGCGATGCAACAGACGGCGGTGCGGTGTGAGGAGCGGATCAACAGCGTAGTGGATAACGGAGAATTTTTTCTGCGTGAGGAACTGCTGGATCGGTGCATGAATAGTCCGACGCCGCCGGATAAGGAGGAGGCGGAAAGAATCCAGGGATATTTTGAACGGTTTCAGACTTCGGGAAATATTGTGGATAGTATGTACATATTTAATGTGGAGGAAAAATACATTGTCGGGGACGGCGGCGTGTTTTCTCCGGCAGCATGGTTTTTGGAAAGAGATGTTTACGCAAACTATTCGATCGGATACTGGAACAATATCCGTTTCTTTGATTCTGCCCCCTACAAGGTGCTTTCGCCAACGCTTTTAAAGCGGAACGAGGAGGATAGAATTGTGCTTCCGGTGCTTTTAAAATGGAGCAACGGGGAGCGGAGCAAGAATATTCTGGTGATTAATTTAAGCTTTGACGATCTGATTATGCTTGATCAGAGCGAGACTTTTTACGGAGATTTTAAGATTCTGATGCTGAACCGGTATAACGGGAGCGTGTTTGGAGATCGGGAGGACGGATCGGAGGTCCGGAATATTGCTAATACCGAGCTATACCGCGGACTGGTCAGCGGAAAGGAAACCTTTGACTGCACTCTGGAGGATGGAAAAAGGGTGATGATCATTTCCTATGCCACCTCAAATAAATTGGTTGGTTATACCTATTTTACCGTTATCCCGGAATCCTACATCAATAAAATGCAGCTTCCGAATCTGCTCTTGTCGTTTGGTATCGGCGGTGCATTTTTCCTGATTGCGCTTTATTTTGCCGTTAGGGGCGGCGGTGCAATTTTAATGCCTTACAGAAAGCTTTTAAAGGGAGACGAGGGCGACATTTTAAAGCGTGCGGAAAGCGAAATTGAATCGCTGATTCAGAAAGACGAGGAAATGAAGGTGGTGCTGCCGTTTGTCCGGGAGCGGTATCTGATCAATTTCTTAAATTCAGATGATTACTATTTAAAGGACGAGGTGCGCGAGGCATTAGGAAATATGCTGTCCTTTCCGAATGATTATTTTGCTGTAGTTGCTTTTTTAATGCAGTCTACCGACCGTATGCACCAGAATTACACCGCAGAGGAGTACATTAATATTTATACCGGATTTTACGGCGTTGTGGGGGAAATTTTTGCGGAAAAATTTGAAACGCAGGTACTCCCGGCAGAAAAGGAAATGCTTTATATCATTTTAAATGCAGAGCAGCCGCATGAAAAGCATGAGGTTGAGGAGATTGTGGAGGATATTTTAAAAATGCTCCGGACGGATATGGATTGTATCGATCTGTTTTTCGGAATCAGCGGCTTTTATGAGTCGATTGACGGACTCAAAAAGGCGCACCGGGAGGCAATGGACGATTTGAAGCTTGCTCCAAAGCCGAAAATACAGTTTGCGCTTTATGAAAAGTTCAATAATAATCAAACGAACCTGTCCAGCCGGAATGAAGCGTCTCTGTTTAATATGATAATGGACGGAAAGCTGGACGAGGCTTTAGAAAAGCTCTCCGAGCTGAAAGAAAAGGCAAAGGATGTGGAGGAAAAGAGCAAAAAGCAGTTTTATTTACAGATATTCAATGTGATGCTCCGGGCAATGAACATGAAAGGGATCAGCATTGACGGGAAAATGGATTATGAAATCTATGCAGACGTATCCCGGAAAAGCGCGGAGGAAATCTACCGGAAAATCTGCGTCTTTATCGAGCGGTTTCCGGAGCGGAATGAGAAACAGGCAACCAGGAATAAAAAGGAACAGATTATGCAGTTTATAGACGAAAACTATCAGGATCCGAACCTTTCCAGAGAAATGATTGCCGAGCGGTTTCATATTCAGCCGAATTATCTTTCTATATTAATTAAGAATAAAATCGGAATTACCTTTAAGGACTATCTGACGAATCTGAGAATCCTGCATGCAAAGGAGCTTTTGGTGCAAAAGGAGAAAAGTATTCAGGAAATTTATGAGGAATCCGGCTTTGCGAGCAAGCAAACCTTTTACCGGACCTTTAAAAACGAGGTTGGACTGACGCCGGACGAATTTCGGTGGAATGAAAAGGAGGAGGAATAAATGATTTGATATTTTGGGAATAGGTTATAAAACTGATTTTCCAAAATGAATTAATCTGATACTAAGTGATCTTTCTGTTGCTTGCGCCGGGAGTTCCGGTTTGTTACAATGAGGGTAAGGAGAGAAATCCTGAAAGCTTTAAACCACGAGGAATCGTGAAAATTAATTTAGGAGGAATCAGAATGAAGAAAAAAATGAAAAAGTCAGTCAGCCTTATAGGCACACTTGCCATGGCAGCGTCTCTTGCTGTTCCGGTTTCCTATGCCGAGACGGCAGCGGTGACGAACGGTACAACGCTGGAAATGGAAGATTTTCTGTCGCAGAATGCCGGTAAGGGCTTCGGAGCGGTTGAAAAGGAAACGGCACACGGCGGCGGCTATGTCTACTTAAATCCAACAGCCGACTATGAAACGCAAACCTATACAGTGACGTTTGAAGCAGAGAAGCAGGGATCATATACACTGGAGGTCGGAGCGTCTGAACGCGGTGCAAACGACTGGATTTCACCGGTGAAAATGACGGTCAACGGAGAGGACTACGGATTTTTATGGAATGCAGATAACTCAGCAGACGGATTTACCCGCGGAGATGTTTATGCAAACCATTTGTTTGAGGGCGGTACATATAATTTTAGAACCTATCAGACAAAAAATGAAGTGAATCTTTCAGCCGGAGAAAATACCATTACATTTACAGCCTATCCGGCAAATAACAACAGCTGGAATAATAACGGAACACAGCAGCTGGTTGGTGCACAGAAGCTTGTCGGTGCAGGCTTCGACTATATCACATTCTCAAAAGAGGCTCTTCCGGAGGTGGCGTCAAACACAACCATAGAGGCAGAGGCCTGCATGAATCAGAATGCCGGCAGCGGCTTTGGAGTACATACAAGCGATACGGCGTTTGGCGGAGCCTATGTATTTATGGATCCGAATTATGACATCGAACCGAATTGCTACACAATGGCAGTCAATGTTTTAGAGGACGGAAAGTACAATCTGGAAATCGGTGCATCAGAGCGCGGCTCAAGTGATTGGATTTCTCCGGTAGAAGTCAGCATCAACGGAGCTGTATACAGTTACCTTTGGAATGCGGATAATACAGAAGACAAATTTGAGCGTGCAGTCAGAGGTTATACTGCACACGGCGACTTTAAGTTTAATAAATATCGGAGTAAGCTTGCAGTTGACTTGCCGCAGGGAGAAAATGTGATTACTTTCAAAGGCTATCGTGCAAATAACAATAGCTGGAATAACAACGGAACACAGCAGCTGGTGGGTGCAGGTGCACTTGTAGGCTCCGGATTTGATTATGTCACGTTCTCTAAGGTGGCAGCAAGGAAAATTACAAGCGGTGAAACAGTAGAATTAGAAGAGTTTTCAAATTTGAATGCGGGATCTAATCAGATTACAGCGAATGAATTAAGTGATGGAAAAGCAGCAGCTGTCGGCGGTTCAACAACGGATGCATTCAGAACCTTTAGCTTTACAGTAGAGGCAGATGTGGCTGGTGATTATTACATTTCTGCCGGCGTTGCAGATCGCGGTGCGGGTGACTGGCTGTCTCCGGTGAAGCTGACGGTAAACGGTACGGATGTCGGATATTTTATGACAGCAGACTATAATGAGGACGGTTTTTTCTGCACACAATTAAATTATGCTGCAGTTGACGTTTATAAATTTCACCGCTATGCTTCAAAAGCGCCGGTTGCTTTAAGGCAGGGAGAAAACCAGATTACCTATACGATCTATAATGCAAGCCAGAACAGCTTTAACGGAACCCTGATTGGTACATCAAACCAAATTTATGCAGCATTAGACTACATGACATTTAATAAAGTAAAAACCTTAAGCGGTGTTACCATGACCGTTTCCGACACCTTAGCTGTAGACGGTGTTTCGGAAATTGTGTTAAAGGATGGAGACGGAAGTGTGATTAAGCCTTCAGACGTTGCACAGATCACCTATTCCTCCTCTTTAGAAACCGTTGCAACCGTAACGGCAGAGGGTAAGGTAACAGGTGTGAAGCCGGGAAGAACCAGAATCGACGCAGAAATCCAGGTAAATCCGGGCGATACAGAGACGATTGTAGTATCCGCTTGGGTAACGGTTGTTGAGGATGACGTGTTTGTCGCAAATGTTCAGATTGCAGAGGGCGGTAAAATCAACTTTGATGTTGTCAACAACACAGAGTTTGATGATTACGCAAATATCAAGGCGATTGCAGCGTCCTATCTGGATGGAAAAATGAAGTCTGTAGCAAGCTTCTCAATCGGAGAACTGCTTTGCGGAACAAATGTATCCTGTGAAATGACCTTAAACGGTTATGAGGATGGCGACGACGTTATGATCTATGTTTGGAACGGACTGGACACCATGGTTCCGGTAATGACGGAGAAGAAAGCGTATTAAGATGGTTTTGTCAGAGACTGGATTTTTCCAGTCTCTGACGAATCTATTTCATATGAGGTAAAGTATGAAAAAAACTTGTTTTTTATGGATGTTCTGCTGCATGCTCCTGTTTGGGACGGGAAATGCATTTGCAGAAACCGCCATCACAGCTGTCACTCCCCTGGAGGCTGTGGGGATTTTTGAAGCAGGGGAGGAAGTGGGATTCACACTCACGCATAATCAGAGTGAGACTGTGCGTGCGCTGACATTCCGGATTTCCGATTTATCCGGAATGGTAAAATATCAGGATTCTTTTAAAATTCAGGCAAATACGAATACAACTGCTGTCAGTATGGGGATTCATCCGGTCGGCTGGTATCGCGTCCGTTTCTACGAAAACGAAAGCGAGGTAAAAAGCGTATACTGCGCTTTTTCGGTACTCCGTCCGGGTGTTCCGAAGAAAAGTGCACCGCTGGCGGCAGATTATGCAGGCACTTATGCAGGGTCGGACGGACTTTCCCATTATGCAATTTCACGCGCCGAAAAGCAAGGCTATGCGGCGGCAATGAAAAAAGCAGGCTTGGGAACGGTTCGTGAGCGTGTGGTTGGAACAGCAGGCGAAAGCGCCATATATAAAGCAATTGAAGAACAAATTGACGATATTTCCGCGGAGGGAACAGGAGTTTTACTCTCTGCTGCAGAGGGCAGAAAAACGGATGAAGATTTATACCTGACCTATTGCCGGGCGATGAGCAATGCCGACTATTATAAAAACCGTATCACCGCATGGGAGGGGAGCAATGAACCGGATATTCACGGGATTATGCCGGATCGCGAGGCAGCTTCCCTAAAGGCTATGGCAATCGGGATTCTTGATTCGGGTGCAAATGCAGTCAAAGCAACCAGCGGATTATGCTGGGTGAATAGTGATTTTACCGAAGTATTGATGCAAAACGGTGTGATGGACTATTTAGATGTTTTGAATGTTCATTCCCACTGCCCGGTTGGCGGCGGATGGAACGCATATTATGGAATCCCGAAATGGATTCTTCAGAATGCCAGAGAGCTTGCCACCGTCTATGGAGAACGGCAGGTCTGGTGCGGAGAAGCAGGGCTTTACACCCTTGCAGGGGAAAACTATGAGCCGCGCGACGATCAGCTAAAGCTCACCGCCAGATATGCTATCACCTCCATGACCGAAGCCTTTGCAAAAACCGGGGTGAACAAGAATTTCTTCTTCCTGTTCCGGCACTATGTGGAGAATCACGGCGGAACAATTTCCGATATGGGTATGTTTAGTAAAAACCATCTGCCATATCCGGCATATAGCTCCCTGGCGACCTTGGGGTACTATCTCGGCGACGGAACACTGGTCGGTCAGCTCCGGGAGCTTCCGGAGACGGCAGAGGGATATTTATTTGATAACGGAGAAAAACAGCTTGCGATTTTATGGAATGAAAGCGCAGAAAATAGAAATATGCAATTTCGGACGAAAAAACCGGTCCGTGTGATTGACCTGGTGGGCAAAAGTGAGGAACGGCGCGTCCTGCCGCATAACGGCATGGTGGGTGTGCAGTTTGATAATCACCCGGTTTTAGTGTTATTTGAGGACGAGCCGGAAAAGGCATGCTATTCGATGACCTATCCGAAAATTCCGGAAATTTCGGTCACTTCCATCCCGGAGTCGAAAAAAATTGTTCTCCGTCAGGATTGGGGAGACACTGCCGGAGGTGATGACGCATATCAGTTAGAACCGGGTCAGGTGTATACTGTTTCGCTTGAAGTGATGAATCTTTCAGCCAAGAAAGCAAGCGGAACAATCACCATGGATGCAAGCGGCGCATTGGAGATTGTCGGAGCAGGCTCGCAGAGATTCAGCGCAAAAGCGTATGAAAATACCATGCTCACTTTCCGGGTACGCGTCCGGGAGGATTATTACCGGGATGATGATGCCTATGTCAGCTTTGGCGGCAGTACGTCTGCCGGCGCACTTTCTGAATCGGTGGCAAAATGCCGGGTGAGTGCAAAGCGCAATTACCTCGACCGTGAGCTTTACAGCATTGGTTTCCGCGGCTGGCACTGGGTGCAGCAGGGAGAACTTTCAGAGAGCGACGGAATTTATTTTGTGATGAACCAGAGCGGAGCGGTTTCCGGTAAGGTGTTTGTGGATATCGGAACGCAGTATCTGCAATATCAGACTTATCAGAGTTCAGAAACCGGCGCGGTTGTCTATCGGATTCCGTGGGAGATTTTTTACGACAGCGTCAACGGTATGAACAACGGAATAGAGCTTGACCGTGTGCGGCAGATGCAGATTGTGGCAGACAGCGGAAAAGAAAATGTCAGCGGTCTGATCACAGTCGGCGTTTATTCCTATGAGACGCCCAAGGAAGAAATTTTCCCAAAAATCAGAATCTCCGGCGCAGAAAATCTGGGGATTTATCAGAATAACCGGACGCTGAAGCTATCTGCTGAAATCCCGGAGGGGCTTTCGGATGTCCGGGTTTATGTAAACTACAGCCGGTATGACAATTTCACAATGGATGAAAACGGTCATGTGGAAATCGATCTTGCGCATCCTGCGGAGGGTGCATATAAGGTGATGGTAAGCGCAAGGGCGCGGTTTGGGCGGCAGGTCTATGGTGAAGTGGATTTCTATGTCCGCGATAAATGGGACTATGCGGCAAAGGGCGCGTTTTATGAGCCGGTAGATTACCGATATATCAATGGTTAAAGGAGTGTCAGAATTTGAAAAAAACATTAAGCATTTTAACAGCAGCATTGGGGATCAGCCTGTTTGCGGCAGCTCCGCTTTGCTATGCGGCAGATCCGGTTAAGATAGAGTTTGAGGATTTTTTGTCCGAGCCGGAAAATGCGGATTTTTCCGAGCGTGCTTCAAACGACAAAACGGAAAAAATGGTGATTCCAAACGCAAAACTGGATTCGGCGGCATATACAGTTACCTTTGAAATTCCGGAGGCAGGAGAGTATGAGGTGTCGCTGATTGCGGCGGCATATACCGAAGCGTCACCGCTTTTAGCAAATTTGTCCTGGGATCTGGATGGAGAAACGCTGGATGTACAGAAGGATTTTACCGTTAGCGTGCTGGAGGAGGGAAAAGGCTATATCCGGAGTACCTTTGAGCTGAAAAAGACCGAGAAAACATCTGCGCTGGAGCTTTCCAAGGGAGAGCATACCCTCGTTCTGACCGGAACAAAGGTCGGCACGGGATTGCGGTTCGGATTAGATTCCGTTACCTTCACCAAGTGGGAAAAACCAAAGCCAACCTGTGATATTGTTTCAGGAAATACCCGGATTGAGATTGAAAATGTTACGCAGGAACATATTCAGACAACGAGCGGTGCAAGCGGCGGAAAGCTTTATTATCTGTATTGGGTTCAGAATGTGCAAGAGGTTTCAATCCCGTTTTATGTAGAGAAAGGCGGGAGTTACAATCTCAATATTGCGGCAGCATGCAGCTTTTCCAATTCCTATATTTCAAAAATTGCAATGGTAATTGACGGTGGAGATGAAATTGACCTGACAAGCAATAATTTTACTGGATTGGATTTGGGAAGCTATGGACTTATCTCAGATTATAAAGTCAAACAGCTTTGCTATAAAAACACATTGAGTTTTTCTGAAGGATATCATAATCTAACATTAAAGCTCTATGTGCGCGAATTTGATGGAGACGGTGTTTATGCGGCAGTGGATTTTGTGGAATTCCGTCCGGAAAAGGATTTATCCGGCATGAAGCTTGCCGTGGAAAACGGATATACTGCACTTGGACGATCAGCAAGAATTGAGCTTCAAGACGCAAACGGAGAGGAAATTTCAAATGCGGATATCGGCGGAGAAATTGTATATACCTCCGGAGATGAGAGTATTGCTTATGTGGAAAAAGATACGGTTGTCGGTGTCCGCTATGGCGAGGGGACAGTAAACGTTTCGCTCGACCGCGGCAGGGACAGCTATTCTGCAACCGGAAAATTTTATGTCACCAATGAAAAAGGAATTTATATTTCTTCTGCTGAGAAAAACGGAAATGAATTGAAATTAACGTTCTGTGCAAACAAGGACTATGCCGGCGGCGACTCGATCCGGATTTATGTATTCGGAAAAACGGACGGCATGCTCCGTTCAATTAAAAAAGCATATACCGTCAGCGCCCCGGCATTATCCGGAGGAGGGGAAGCAGAGCTTTCCCAGACTGTTGAGGCAGAGGCGGGAGATACCGTTGGAATTTTCCTGTTTGATGCGTCAAACGATAAGCTTTCACAGTATCAGCAGATTTTACGATAGGAGGGATACAATTTGAAAAAGAAATTCATCAGCGTGCTGTCGGCATTGACAACCCTTGCGTCTCTGATTGTTCCGTTCCAGGCGTCAGCGGCAATGGAGCCGATCCGGATTGAGGCGGAAAAACCAAAAGAAAACACAATTAGCGGCTGGGTTGATATTGATTCCAAGCTGTCCGGAAAAAAATTCTTAGCCATTGAAAGTTACGACGGGAGCGGACTTTTGTATAGCTACGACTTTGAAGCGCCGGCAGACGGACTCTATACCATTGACTGTGTTATGATCAAGCGGGAACAGGACTGGACGTCCGACTGGACCGTTTATATTAACGATCCGGACAATGAGGTGAAAAAATATACCATTACCGGAGATGTGGAGAGCTCGCTTTCCTACACAAAGGACTGCTTCCAATCCTTTAATTTAGGGAATATGCGGCTGAAAAAAGGTACAAACACACTCTATCTTCAGGTCAATGAGGGAGATATGGCAGGAGAGAGGTATATCTGCTTTGCCGATTATTTTGAAATATCCGAAGCGGATGCAGAGCCGGGGGTTGCCAGTATTTCGGAGGCAAAATTCGCAGACCGGGAAATCGGATTTTTTGACACAAAAGAAAGCGTAACGCTTTTGTTTGACTATGATATTCCGACCACAAGCTATCAGAAATACGATCTTGTGATTGAGGATGCATGGCATCGGGAAACGCTCCGGCAGTCTGTCACCTCCGGAAAAAA
>CAKSJF010000015.1 GCA_934462945.1 uncultured Clostridia bacterium
GCAAAGGGTAGCGAAGCGGCAGCGCGGCAATGAATGACCGTCCGGGGGACGGTCAGAACCGCGGTGTGACCGAGCCGTAGCGAGAAGCTGTCACCGTCAGGTGACTGAGGGATTGTCTCGTTTACCCCTTTACTGCTCCGATCATAACGCCCTTTACAAAGAATTTCTGAATAAAGGGATAAATGATGATCATGGGCAGAATTGAGATCATAATGGTTGCGTAAATCGTTGTTTCACGCGATGTAACGGTATAGTCAATCGTTCCCAGCTCACTGTTATTTGCCGTCATTTCTACTACAAATTTTTTCAACAGCACTTGCAGAGGAATCTTATTCGGGTCTTTTAAGATAATCATTGCCCAGAGATAGGAATTCCAGCGTACCACGAAGTAGTAAAGCGCAATGGTTACTAAAGACGCTGTGGAAAGCGGCAGGTAGACATCCCAGAGAATCTGGAAGTCGGACGCGCCGTCCAGCTTTGCCGCCTCCTCCATCGAATCCGGAATGGACTCGAAAAAGGTTCTCATCAAAATCACATAGTAGGTCTGCACTGCACCCAAAATCAAGATACCCAGCCGTTTATCCAAAAGGTTTAAATTTCTCAGACACAGATACGTCGGCATCATGCCCGGATTAAACCACATGCTGACCAGAATAAAATAGGTAATGATCTTTCTTCCGCGCAGTCTTGTTTTAGAAAGCGCATATGCGCCCAGGGTCGTCAGTGCGACATTAATAAATGTTCCGACCACCGCATAGAAAACAGTGTTTCCGTATGCCGTCCAGATATTTTTCATCTTAAACAGCTGTGTGTATGCGTCCAGGCAGAAATCCTTGATCCACCAGGTTACCTCGCCGTTTGTTACCGCAATACCGCGGCTTAAGGACGCAATCAGAACATACCAAAGCGGATAAAGCGTTACAAACACGATCAATAGCATTAATAGAATGTTGGCAATGTCAAACACCCATTCGCCAACGCTTTTTTTAATTTTCATTCCAATTCCCCCCTTTACACGATTCCGATGTCGCTGATCTTTTTCGAGATAAAGTTGGAAACTGCAACCAAGATCAAAGCAATCACACCGTTTAACAAATCTACCGCCGTTGCATAGGAATAATTGTTATCCACAAGACCGGTACGGTATACAAAGGTGGAAATGACATCACCTGTTTCATAAGTGATCGGCTGATATAACAACAGGATTGAATCCGCACCAACCGTCAACAGGCTTCCCATCCGGATAATCAGCATGATTGCAACTGTCGGCATAATGCACGGCAGGGTAATACTGATCATCTTTTTCCATCTTCCTGCACCGTCAATCGAGGCTGCCTCATATAGTTCTGCGTCAATCGAACAGAGTGCAGAGGAATAAATAATCGTTCCAAAGCCGATTCCCTGCCAACCGCCCATGATGACGATGATGCTTCGGAAATATTCCGGCTTGGTCAAAAAATAGATTCTCTCCATTCCCATCTTTTCCAGCATGACATTGACAATGCCGGCTGTCGGGGATAAAAAGCTTACAACTAATCCTGCCACAACCACTGTGGAAATAAAGTACGGGAGGTAAGAAATTGTTTGTACCGCCGTTTTGAATACTTTATTTTTCAGCTCATTCATTAAAAGCGCTAAAATTACCGTTGCCGGAAATGTAAAGAGCATCGAATAAAAGCTGATTAAAAATGTGTTCCGGATTGTCCGGACTGCATAGGGGCTTGCAAAGAAATTTCTGAAATGCTTGAGTCCCACCCACGGACTTTTCCATATTCCGACAAACGGTTTGTAATCCCGGAATGCAATCTGGATTCCGTACATCGGATAATAGAAAAAGAATATGTAGTAAAGTAAAAACGGTATCAGCATAATGTATAGCTGCTTATCCCGAAGCAGATCCCGTTTCAGCAATCTGTTTCGTTCCTTTCTTAGGCTCTGCTGCATGAGCGTTCGGTCATTTTTCATAAAGCCTACCTCCTTACAAGAACAATCATAGCACACTTTATACAGGAAAATCAAGAAACAATATTTGATTTTAGACGCTATTTTTTGAGATTCTTGTGGAATTTGCTAAATTTTCATGTCAAATATCAAAAAATGATAGCAAAGTTGGATTGATTTTTCATTCTAAAAATGATATAATGAGAATATGATATTTGGAGGTGCTTTTTGTGTCTTATTTTAAAAAGCTTTTAAGAAACAATTTAATTGTCTGTCTGGGGTACACGCTGATCTTTGCAATTATTACCTATGCCTTTACACTTCGGATTGTCCGGACAGAATTTAACAGCACTTCGCAGGCAATGCTTTCGCAGACTGCCGGGTATGTGGATAGCTGTATCGCAAAATCAATGGATACGCTCACGATGATCAAAAAAAGTAACTATGTGATGGACTATGCAAATGAGCATGCGCCGGATTATTATAACCGTACCTTTGTGCAAAGTTTTCTACATTCCTCGATTGCTCTTCCCTCGCGTGAGGCGATTGTTGCGGTGCAGCATGAGGACGATCCCAGTATGATCTGTTCCAATTCCTCTATGAACAGCTCCTATTTTGCAAAATCCGTCGGCATTACCGACCAGGAATTTAAAAATCTGAAGGCTTTAGCCTATGCAGGCAGTGATTCTTCTATACAATATATTGTGTCAAGTGATTACCATAACAGCATTCTGACCATGATAAACTGTGCCAAGGATGGGTTTATCAATCCGCTTTACACCATTATCTCCATTCCGCTCGCCGATCTTCTGACAGTTTCGGACATGCAGTTTGTGATGATGGCGGACAATACGCTCCTTTATGCGTCCTCCTCCACCCCGGACGAGCTGGTGCAGGCGCTTTTGAATCACGAAAAAATCAGACGTCAGAATGTTTTTGAAAAGGAGTCACGCGCGGCAGGATTTTTAGGAACGCTTCATTATTATTATATCATTCCGCAGAAATCTTATCATGCACAGCTGACCGGGCGGTTTATTCTTTTGTTTGTCACGCTGATCGGCTGTCTGACTTTAGGACTTTTTGTGATGTATTCGCTGACCCGGAAAAGCTATGCGCCGATTGAAAACCTTTTAAATGCAATCGACAACCGCCGGCTTTCTAAGGATCAGAACGAGTTTGACTATATCAAAAACAAACTTACCTCGCTGACGCAAAGCAACACCGAGCTGACCGCCATGCTGACAGAATACAAAACACCGCTGGAAAAAACAATTTTAAAAGATATGCTCTACGGCATCCTGCCGGAGGAAAACATGCACACCCAGCTCCGGAAATATGGAACTTATATTGCAGAAAGAACCTATGTCACCGCATTGGTGGAATATACCGACTATGAGGAGCTTTCGCACCAGTCGGAAAGTCTGATTGTGTTAAAAGAAACAGTGGATGCAACCTTTTCGGAGCATTTTTCCGGGTACGCATTTTTCCGGATTTTAGATCTGGACGCGCGCCGGCATGCTTTAATTGCCGCAATCAGCAGCTATGAGAGATTCAAACGCGATCTCCACCGTTTCCTGCTCCAGTTCGGAAACGATACTGGAATCAATCTGTTCGCATCGGTCGGAACAGCTGTGGAAGGATTGGCACATATAGATGAATCCTTTTCTGCCGCCCTGAATCTTTCGGAAAATCACGTCTACGGCATGCAGTATTCTATGCTCTGCACACCAGAAGATCTGAAAAATCTGCAAGGAAACAGCCTTTACTATCCGTTTGATGTAGAGGCGTCTATCATTGAGGCGGTGGTAAACGGAAACACGCAGGCGCTTTCCAATGCGGTTTACAGCTTAGTGGCAACAAACTTTTTCCACAAGCCGTTTTCCGAGGAACAGTTTTCGCAGTTTATCTTTATGTTCACCTCAACCCTGAACCGTATCTTCTCCGCGCTTTCTAAAAAGGCAAGCGATTTCTTTCCGGAGGATATGATTCTTTATCTGGAATTAAAATCCTGCACCAAACCGCAGGAGCTTTTAGATAAAATGAATGCGCTGCTATCCGAAATCACAAAAACTGTCCGCTCCCAGCAGGCAGGCATGGATCAGCGCAACAAGGAAACCATGACAACCTATATTGACGAGCATTATACCAGTGATATTTCACTTCTGGATCTTGCAGAGCATATGAACTTCTCCATTGAACATACCAGCCGTCTGTTTAAACAGTTAGTGGGGCAGAATTTTAAGGACTACCTCATGCACTACCGCTTCCAGAAAGCAAAGGAAATGCTTGATCAGAACCCGAATCTGAAAATCAAGGATGTTGCACTTGCTGTCGGCTGTAACTCCACCGCCGCCCTCTCCCGCAGCTTTATGAAATATGCCGGGATGTCGGCAGGGGATTATTTGAAACAAAAACGCTAAAAAAATTGCTTTCGGAGAAAATTCCGAAAGCATTTTTTTAGAAAAGTTTTTTGCTGTCCAGTAATAAGGTAACCGGTCCGTCGTTTAGCAGTTCCACCTGCATATCCGCTCCAAAGCTTCCATGCTCGGTATTGATGCCTTTTTGTTTGCAATATCCGATCATATATTCATAGAGCCGGTTTGCATGCTCCGGCTTGCCTGCCTGGTCAAAGCTTGGACGTCTGCCCCTCCGGCAGTCTCCGAACAGGGTAAACTGTGAAACAATCAACACCGAACCGCCAACAGCCGAAACATCTAAATTCATTTTTTCATTTTCCTCAAAAATCCGCAGTCCGCAGATTTTATCGGCAAGATATTCTGCATCCTTTTCGGTGTCCTCGTCCGACACTCCCAAAAATACTAAAAGTCCTTCGTCAATTTTTCCGATTGTCTCATGCTCCACCGTCACACTTGCATGACGGACACGCTGTACCACTGCTCTCATTCGTATTCCTCCAATTCCTGGTGTGTTTTTTCCCACACCTCATAGAACGTTTCCAATTCCTCTGTTTTTTTTGCCAACGTCTCTGAAAGCTCGGAAATTTTTACATAATCCAGCGCAAGCTCCGGCTTTTCCATTTCAGCATTCAAGCCCTCAATTTCTGCCTCTGTTTTCTCAATCTGCTCCTCCGTCCGGGTAAGCTTGTTTTCAAGCTTTCTCTTTTCGGATGCAAGCCGCTTTTGCTCGCGGTAATCAAGTCCTTTTTCCGGCTTTTCCTCCGTCTGCTTTGTAATCCGGATTTTTTTCAGATAATCATCATAGTTACCGTCAAAAATCTGTACCCCGTCTGGGGTCAACTGAATAATCCGCGTTGCAAGGCGGTTCATGAAATAACGGTCGTGCGAGACTGCCAGGAGCGTTCCATCATATTCTGAAAGCGCTTTTTCCAGCGCCTCCCGGGAATTTAAATCCAGATGGTTTGTCGGCTCGTCCAAAAGGAGAAAATTGACCTCCTTTAAAATCAGCTTTACCAGTTCCACTCTCGCCCGCTCACCGCCGGACAGCTTTTTGATTTCCTTATATACATCCTCACCGCGGAACAAAAATGCCGCCAAAGCATTTCGGATCTGCGTTTGGGTCATTTTGGGGTATTCATCCCAAACCTCGTCTAAAATCGTCTTTTCGGTGTGCAGATGTTCCTGAATCTGATCGTAATAGCCTAAATAGGTGTTTGCGCCGATTTTCACAGATCCCTCATCCACCGGCAGCTCCCCTAAAATCATTTTTAACAGTGTGGTTTTTCCGCAGCCGTTTGCGCCAACCAAAAAGATTTTTTCGCCCTTTACAATATGCAGATCAACATTTTGAAAAAGCGGTTTCCGGTCAAAGCTTTTCCCTAAATGCTCGGTGATTAAAACATCCTGACCGCCTCCGGGAAATGCCTGAAAATGAAATGCCGTCTCCTCCGGTTCTTCGTCCGGCTCAACCAATTCTGCCTTTAAGCGGTCGATCACCTTTAACTTGCTTTCCGCCGTTTTGATATTCTTTTCCCGATTCCACCGCCGCTGCTGCTCCACAATCCCCTCAAGCCGGGAAATTTCCTGCTTGGTTTTCTCGTATTTCCGCTCCGCGGTCAGTTCTTCAATTTCACGCTGTTTGACATATGCGCTGTAATTTCCGTTCATCGAATAGAAATGCTTTGATTTTAACTCAAAGGTTTTATTCGTAACGCGGTCTAAAAAATATCGGTCATGCGAAACAATCAGAAATGCGCCGCGGTAATTCGACAAAAATTCCTCCAGCCATTCAATCGACGCGATGTCTAAATGGTTGGTCGGCTCGTCTAAAAAGAGTAAATTTGCATCCGATAAAAGAATCTTTCCCAGGGAAATTCTTGTTTTCTGTCCTCCCGACAGAACGCTGACCGGCTTTTTGAAATCCTCCTCGGAAAATCCCAGTCCGATCAGAGATGCACGCACAAGGCTTTGATAATGGAATCCGTCTCTTTGCGCAAACCGTTCGGAAAGGCGGTTCTGCCGCTCGGTCAGAGCGTTTAAATCTCCGCGCCCCTCCTCAATATCCCAGCGGATTTCCTCTAATTCCTGTTCCATCCGCACCACATCATCATAAACGGACAGCGTTTCCTCCCAGACTGTTTTTTCGGAATCGTTACAGGCATACTGATCTAAATACCCGATTTTCACTTCCCGGTTTTTAAAGATTTCCCCAGACTCATACGGCATTTCACCTAATAAAATTTTAATCAGGGTTGACTTTCCTGCGCCGTTTGCGCCGACAAAGCCGATTTTATCATGATCGTCCACCGAAAAGCTCACACCGTCAAACAGCGTTTCATCGGCAAACATTTTCTTTAAATTGTGTACGTTTAATAACATCTCACTGCTCCATCATCGGTTCTACATAATTGTGCAGAATACTGTAACCGTAGTATAAATCCGGACACCATCTGCCGCCTAAATCCTCCAAGTTCCGGATACTGCCTGCCCATGCCATCTTGCTGACAGAATAGTACCGTCCGTGCGGCTCGCCCACCGGGGTAAGACCCACATAGGCACACATATGATTAAAATGCCCCCGCACACCGTCCTCCTGGGTTGCAAAGGTTTCATGGTCGTAGGTTTCATCTCCTGTTGCACCTGCAACCTTGATACCGGCAAAATTATTCTGCTCCGGCAGCACTGCGCCGCCGTAACGACCGAATCCGGTTTCCTTTGCCGCCTGCGCGTACAAAAGCTCCGGACGGATGCCGGTAATTTCTCCGTATTTCCAGTAAAGCTCTGCCGCGTCGATAAAGAGCTGTGCCGCATTGTTTTTCTCTGCCCATTGCCGTGCCTGCTCCACGCTGACCTGCGCCGCGCCAAGCATCGGCGTTTCGGACGGAATGACACCCAGATTCAGACGTTCGCCCTTTTTCGCCTGCATCACGCGGTAAATAAGCGAGCATGCCTCTGCGCGCGTCAGCTTGGATTTCGGATCAAGCTTTTGATTGCTGCCCAGCATGTAGCCGCGCTCTACCGCAATACACAAAAGCTTTTTATAGTCCGGATCAACGCTTTTCACATCGGAAAAGTTTTCATCTAAAATATTCCGGTTTCGGATGTTCCCCTCGGTCAGTCCGGAGCATAGCACTAATTCTGCGCAAAATTCCTCACGAGTCACCGCCTCCTGCGGACGGAACACCGGATCTTTTTTCTTCATATAGTTTTGAAAGACCGCGATATACGGAGCAGACCAGCGTTCCTGCCAGATGTCTGCAAACTGAGTTGTCCGGTTATCCTCCGAAACAGAATCCGGCATAAAGGTGGAAACAAACAGCGTTGCAGTCTGTTCCCGGGTGAGAGTACCGCCCAGGTTTAAGTCACCGTCCTCCATGCCGTGCAGAATATCATTTTTTACACAATAATCCACTGCCGTTTTCGCCCATTCATAATCCGCATGAACCACCGTCTGGAGCATGCCAAATATCAGACATAAAATCACCGCTTTTTTCATCTGCTTTCCTCCATTTCTATTGCTTATATATTTCTCAAAATTCCGAACACAACCGCGCCGGCAATAAATAAAATTCCAATCCATCGGCAAACCGGGTAAAGCGTTTTTTCGCCGGTTTTAAGATAGCGCCAAAGCTGTGCCGCAAAAGCAGACAGCAAAAAAGGCAGACTAAGGAGCATAAACGGGTTTTCCTGAAATGCCGTTTGAAAATCCAGTCTGCCAAGCGCAAGAAACATTCTCGTAATTCCGCAGGCAGGACAAAGTCTGCCTGTCTGCAAACGAAACAGGCAGGGGATGCCGCGCCCGGTTTTCTGTACAATCACTGCATACAGAAGTCCGGCAGCAAGCAAGAAAATCCCCCGCCTGATCACCCTTTTGATTCGCTCCGGCATCTTACTGTGCCATCTTGTTCAGCTCATCCTGCATCAGGGCATTTGCCACGATGCCAAAGCCAAACAGCCAGAGAATTAAGTACACAAGTCCGTTGCCCTTTGCCGGCAGTCCTCTTGCCGCCTTGGCATTGTCCAGACGTTCGCCCATTTTGTATGCCCAGTAAAGTCCGTAGATATTACAGGTTACAATGGTTAAAACCAAAGCCATACCGCCGCTTGTTGCGCCTGTCTCACCGCTGATGGTATTTGCGTCGTCCGTTAAGCAGACAAACCAGTAAAGTCCGTAAATACCGCAGGTTACAATCGACAGAATAATTGCCGTTACAATTTCTCGTCTTTGAATCATATCTTTACACCACCCTTTTCTATATATTGTACCAAAAAAACAGGCACTTGTCAATCATCCTTAAAAAATGTATTGATTTTGTAATGTTTACCTTTGCAGGAACAGGGACAGCACCCGGATTGCGTTATCTGCTGCAATGGAAACAAATTTCTGATAATCCAGATGCGAATCGTCCGCAAAGGAATCTGACACTGCACGAAGAACTGCAAACGGCGTCTGATTCACATAGCAGACATGTCCGATGCTTGCGCCCTCCATCTCACAAACTGCCGCACCAAATTCCTCCCGGAGGCGCAGCTTGTCCTCTCTGGTATTCACAAACTGATCTCCGGAGCAGATTGTGCCGACAAGATGCGGAACGGAAAGCTCCGAAAGGCATTCAGATAAGCTTTTTGCCGCGTCATGGCTGCACGGAATTTTAACAAGATTAATACCGGATAAAAGTCCTTTTGGATCTCCGAGAGCCGTTGTGTCCATATCATGCTGCACCACATAGTCTGCCACGCAGACATCTGCAATCCCTAATTGTTCGCAAAGCGAACCGCCCACACCGGTATTCACAATCAAATCCGGACGGTATTCCAGAATCATCGCCTCGGCGCAGATTGCCGCAAACACCTTTCCGACACCGCAGGTTGCCACAACAACCTCTTTAGAAAACAGTTCTCCCGAAACAAATTCCACTCCGCTGACTGTTTTGATTTTCTTATTTTTCACCATGGATTTTAAACGGGATGTTTCCTGCTCCATGGCGCCAATGATTCCAATCATTCTGCACCCTCCTCATAATATTGCAAGTCCGGGCGTTTTTTCAGAATGTCCAGATAACGCGCCGCCTCTTTTTTTGCCGCGTCTAAGCTTAAATTCCGATAATTTCCGCATTCTATTTCCGAACAGCCGAAAATTTCACCCTCATAACGGACTGTTTTCTCTAACACGTCCAGAATCAGCGCCATCACCTTTTCATGCTCTGCATTCCGCACCAAAAGATAAAATCCTGTCTGACATCCCATCGGTCCGAAATAGATAATCTGATCCTGCATGCTGCTGTTTCGGAAAAAGGTTGCCAGCATATGCTCCACACTGTGCATGGTCAGATCGGACATGTAGTCTCCGGCATTCGGAATCCGTGTTCTTAAATCGTAAGTTGTAATATCCCCATCAATCCGCGCAAGATAAACTCCTTCGCGGATTTTGGTATGATCAGCCCGGAAGCTGGATATTTTATTCATTTCTACAACCATTCCTTTCCGTGCCATAAGGCACAAAACTAAAGTCTGAAAGAAAATCGCTCAGAGTGCTGCTTTGCAGCGAGTGGTGCTGTACATGGGTACCGCCCCGAGCAAAAAACTGTGCTATGGGCGATTTTATTCAGACTTATTCTTCCTCCTTTTTTTCCTGCTCCATTACACAAACAATCGATCGAATTAAGCGATGATCCTTAATTTCAACTGCCTTGACATGCAGGTTTTCCACTTCAATTTCAAAGGTTGTTCCATCCTCCGGCACTGCTCCGTAGGACGCAAAGACCAGTCCTCCAAAGGTGTCATACTCATCCTCCGGAAGTTTGACCGAAAGCGCCTCCTCCACATCGTCAATTGCCGCAGAGCCTTTGATTTTCCAGGTGTTGGAGTCTAAGCGTTCAATTTCCGGGTCGGTTCTTTCACCGTCGTCAAAATCACCCACCAGCTCCTGCACAAGGTCATTCATAGTAATAATTCCGCTCATACCGCCGTATTCATCACAGACAATCGCAAAATTATTGCCGGTTTTCTTCATATTTTTAAAGAGAACATCCGCTTTAATACTATCCGGCACAAAGTATGCCGGCTTCACAGCCTGTTTTAAAATAACCTCTCTGCCTTGCTCTTTCAGACGGAAAAAGTCCTTTGCATTCAAAATTCCCACCACATGATCCACCGATTCGTCACAAACCGGGTAAATCGAATGCCGGCTTTCGTGGATGGTTTTTTCCCATTCCTCCATGCTCTCCTCCGTCCAGAGGAGCGCTGCATCGGTACGGTGGGTTGCAATTTCATCCGCAGTCAGATCGTCAAATTCAAACACATTTTGAATCATAGTCTTTTCCTCTACGTCAATCGCACCCTTTTCACTTCCGGCATCCACCATCATCCGGATTTCCTCCTCGGTGACCTCCTCATCATCACTGTTCGGATCTATCCCGAAAAGGCGCAGGATTCCGTTTGTGGAAACTGTCAGAACCCACACAATCGGCGCAAACACAGCAGAGAGCGCCGCGATCAGACCGGAAAAGGTCATGGCAAGCTTTTCTGCATTTTTCATTGCCACGCGCTTGGGAACAAGCTCTCCGAACACCAGTGTGAAATAGGAAAGAATCAGCGTGATTCCCACAACACCGATCGTTTCCGCTGTCTTTTCAGATGCCGGCAGACCCAGAGACAAAATCCATGCTCCAAACCGTGCTGCAAAGCTTTCTGCGGCAAATGCACTCCCTAAAAACCCGGAAAGGGTAATCGCAACCTGAATTGTTGCCAAAAAACGCGCCGGATTTTTTGTCAGCTTTAAAAGCCGCTTAGATGCCGTATTTCCGTCCTCTGCCAGCTTTTCGATTCTTTTTTCATTCATCGAAAGCACTGCAATTTCCATTGATGCAAAAATCGCATTCAGGGCAATTAAAATCACCTGTAATAGAATTGGTTTCATAATATTTAAAGCAAACTCCTTTATTTCAAATCAGTAAAACACAAAAAGGCATAGCCCGGAGGAAAAATCCATTCCGAGCCATGCCGATTCTATTTTAAATCAAGCCTACAACAACTGCCATCATCAACCATTGCTGTATGTTCACCCTCTTAAAACAAAATGTTATTAATATGATACCTTATTTCAAGAAGATTGTCAACTGCTTTTCTTAAAATTGTACATCTTGCACAAAGAGTTCACCCAAATATTAGAAAACCTCACTCTGCCGGATTGCAGCATTTTTTGCAGCAGGTGTTGCATGCAGGCTTGTCTGTCTTTTGACCGTTCTTTGCACGGTAGTCCTCAATGGCTGCGCGGATGGCATCCTCTGCCAAAACGGAGCAGTGAACCTTTTCTGGGGGCAGTCCGTCCAGAGCCTCCATCACTGCCTTGTTTGTCAGCTCTAAAGCCTCCTCCACAGTCTTTCCCTTGACAAGCTCGGTTGCCATGGAGCTGGTTGCGATAGCCGCACCGCATCCAAATGTCTTGAATTTTACATCTTTAATGATGTTATCTTCAATATCCATATAAATTTTCATAATATCGCCGCATTTTGCATTGCCGACCTGACCGACAGCATTTGCGTCCTCAATCTCACCCACATTTCTCGGATGAGCAAAGTGGTCCATAACTTTTTCGCTATACATAGTTCATTCCTCCTTATTTTTTTAGAACTTCTTCATACAATGGTGACATCATTCTGAGCCGTTCGATAATCGGCGGCAGAACCTCTAAAACATAATCCACATCTTCGTCCGTGGTATCCTCGCAAACGCTTAAGCGGAGCGAGCCATGTGCAATTTCATGCGGCAGACCGATTGCCAGGAGTACATGCGACGGATCGAGTGAACCGGATGCGCACGCACTTCCGCTGGAGGCTGCAACTCCTTTCATATCCAGCATCATCAGGATAGATTCACCCTCTACATACTGGAACGAGAAATTCACGTTATTGCAAAGACGTGTCTCATCGGTCGGACCGTTTAAGCGGCAATATGGGATTCTCTCCTGGATTCCGCGGATGAGTCTGTCTCTTTTTTCTTTCATAATTGCAGTATTTTTCTCTAAATTTTCTGTTGCAAGCGAAATTGCTTTTGCAATGCCTGCCATTCCGGCAACATTTTCGGTTGCAGCACGCTTTCCGCGCTCCTGACCGCCGCCGTGAATCAGATTGGAAATCTTCACACCGTTTCGGATGTACAAAACACCGATTCCCTTTGGACCGTGGAATTTATGTCCGGACATCGACAAAAGATCCACACCCAAATCCCTGACGTTAATTTCCATATGTCCGATTGCCTGCACCGCGTCGGTATGGAACAGAATTTTATGCTCCTTTGCGATTTCAGCAATTTCGCGGATCGGCTGAATTGTTCCGATTTCGTTATTTGCCGTCATAATCGAAATTAAAATTGTTTCATCTGTAATTGCCGATTTGACTGCCTGCGGGTCAACATGTCCCTCCGAATCCACCGGCAGATAGGTTACCTCATAGCCATGTTTTTCTAAAAACTCACAGGTATTTAAAATTGCATGGTGTTCAATAGAGGAGGTAATAATATGATTGCCTCTTTTTCTCTGCGAATCTGCAATTCCCTTGATTGCCCAGTTATCTGCCTCACAGCCGGAGCCTGTGAAGTAGATTTCATTCGTTTGTGCACCGATTGCCTTTGCCACCGTTTCCCGGAAAGCATGCACCGCCTGTTCCGCATCCCGTCCGATTTTATAAAATTTTGAGGACGCGTTGCCAAACGTATCTATAAAATAAGGCTGCATTGCCTCCACAACCTCCGGCTTCATGCAGGTGGTTGCGTTATTGTCCATATATACGGAACGTTCCATTTGTTATCACTCCATTCTGAACAATTGAATGTTCATTCATATTTTACCGCGTTTTTTCCTTTTTGTCAAGTTTTTTGCAGGAATAAAAAAGAAAAATTTTTCTGTACAAATGTTATATTTTTGTGTATAATGTTATTATACCGGCAAAAAGAAAACAGATTGCATAATTACTAGATAGTATGTACCAAACGGAGGGGTAAAATGCGAATCGGCGGAATTATTTCAGAATACAACCCTTTTCACAACGGTCATGCCGTACAGCTTGAGATGGTGCGGCGCGAATGTGACGGTGTGATTGCGGTGATGAGCGGAAGCTTTGTGCAGCGCGGTGACGTTGCAATTTATGACAAATGGACGCGCGCACATGCAGCGGTTCTTTCGGGCGCAGATTTAGTGGCGGAGCTTCCCTGCTGTTATGCGGTAGCTACAGCAGAACGCTTTGCCGTAGGAGCAGTTTCCCTGCTGGATCGAACCTGTGTGGTAGACCGGCTTTATTTTGGTGCAGAAACGCCGGATACAGCCGCATTTCAAAAAGCCGGCGCGCTCTTAGAAAACGAACCGCCGGAGGTTTCAGAAAAGCTGCAGGACTATCTTTCCTGCGGACTTTCCTACCCTGCCGCGCGCGAAAAAGCGTTTGCCGGACTGATTCCGGAGCCGCTCCTTGCCCTCCCGAATAATCTTTTGGGGTTGGAATACTGCCGCGCGCTTTCTGCGTTAAACAGCAAAATTCAACCTTGCGCACTTCCCCGAATCGGTGCAGGACACCACGACCAAACCGCCAGCGGCAGCATTTCCTCGGCAACCCAAATCCGTTCTCTGCTCCTGGAGGGGCAGGACGTTTCTCGTTTTCTGCCGGACAAAGCAAAACCAATTTACCAAAATGCAGAAATCCGCACGCTTGCACCATTGGAACGCATGCTTTTTTACCGTCTGCGCACCGCTTGTCCGGAGGATTTAAAGAAACTTCCGGACGTTTCCGAGGGGTTGGAAAACCGAATTTTATCCGAGGCGAAATCCTCCTGCTCCATTTCTGATCTGCTTTCTGCCGTCAGCACAAAACGTTATCCCATCACCAGACTGCGCCGGATTTTGATTGCTTATCTTTTGGATATTCCAAAAGATAAGCAAAGAGAACCGATTTCCTATCTGCGTGTGCTTGCGGCAAATGAGCGCGGACGGGAAATTTTAAAACAAATCAAGCAAAAAAGCACGCTCACCATTATCACCAAAACAGCCGATTACCAGGCAACCGACATGTTTCTTGCCGATTGCCGTGCCACAGAGCTTTCCGCTCTCTGCCAGAAGAGTATGCAAAAAAGCGGCGCAGATTATCTGACACCGCCCATCATCCTATAAACATCACGTTTTTTTCACAAAGTGATTTCCGCAAGGACAGGAAATTTCAATTTTTCCTTTTCCTTTCGGAACGCTTAGTTTCTTTTTACATTTTTTGCATCGGAAAATCCGGTGCGTTTTCCGGTATGCCATCTGTTTTTTGGTCTGCTGCCACCAAAACCGGATTCCCTCGGTCATTTTTAAATACTTCTGATTTTCCTCATACCGCTTGTTATAGTTTTTGGAAAAGGTTCTGAAATAATAGAGAATCAAAAGCACCAGTGCAAGTCTTGACGAATAAGGCACACCAAAAATCCCTAAAATCACAAATACGATAATCAGCGCAAAAATTCCTTTGTTCAAGTCGTCATTTCCGTACCATCCCTGCATAAACTGATAAAACTTCATTCTAAAATCATTCATTGTAATGATTCCTTTCTTCTTATTTAATATTTCTATTATACTATATCCCAATTCTGTTGTCAAAATATAAATTATAAATAATTTTTGAATAAATTATTTACAATTCCAAATAAATGCGGTATAATAAATGTATTGTCAATATAATTATTGTATCAGAAGGAGAGAAAATATGGGTAGATTATTTGGAACGGACGGAATCCGTGGGATTGCAAACAAAGAATTAACGGCAGAATTAGCGTTTAAAACCGGTCAGAGCGGCGCGTATGTACTGACCAAGGAAACACACCGCCGTCCGAGAATTTTAATTGGTAAAGACACACGGAAATCAGGCGACATGTTAGAGGCGGCGCTCACAGCCGGACTTTGCTCGGTCGGTGCAAAGGTCATTTCCTTAGGTGTCATTCCGACTCCGGCGGTTGCGTACTTAACACGTCTTTATAAAGCAGATGCCGGTGTGGTAATTTCCGCATCACATAACCCCTGCGAATACAACGGTATTAAATTTTTTAACAGCGAAGGCTATAAACTTCGGGACGAAATTGAGGACGAGATTGAGGACTATATTGAGGGCAGAAAAGAAATCACCGATCTTCCGACCCACGGTGCAGTCGGCTATGTTGCCACCAATCACGACGCGGTGTGGGATTATGTTTCCTTTGCAATCTCTACGATTGACGTTCGTTTAGACGGAATGAAAATTGCCATTGACTGTGCAAACGGCGCAAGCTATCAGACAGCGTTTAAAGCGCTCAACAAGCTTGGGGCAAATGTCGAGGCAATCCATAATACCCCGGACGGTGTAAACATCAACGACCAATGCGGCTCGACCCACATGGACAGCTTAAAGGCATACGTTACCTCCATCGGCGCGGACGTGGGCATTGCTTTTGACGGAGACGCTGACCGCATGCTCGCAGTAGACGAAAAAGGGAATCTTATTGACGGCGATCAGATTATGGCTGTCTGCGCCCTGCAAATGCAGAAAGAGGGAAAACTCAAAAAGGACACGCTGGTTGCGACTGTGATGAGTAATTTAGGCTTATTCCTTGCCGGCGAAAAATATGGAATCAATATTCCGCGCACCAAGGTGGGCGACCGGTATGTGTTAGAAAAAATGCTTGCAGAGGGCTATTCCCTGGGCGGCGAGCAATCCGGACATATCATTTTCTTAGAGCACAATTCCACCGGAGACGGACTGGTGAGCGCACTTCAATTTTTATCTGTGATGAAAAAAACCGGAAAAAAAGCGTCCGAGCTTGCCTCGGTGGTAGAGGTTCTGCCGCAGGCGCTCTTTAACGCACATGTCAAGGCAGAATACAAAAACACCTATATGGAAATTGACGCAATCCGTGAAGCAATTGAAACGCTGGAACAAGAATTTGCCGGCGAGGGCAGAGTGCTGATCCGCCCCTCCGGAACAGAACCCTTAGTCCGCGTGATGATTGAGGGAAAAAATCAAGCAGAAATCGACCAAAAAGCCAAAGCGCTTGCGGAATTGATTGAAAAGCACTGCAAATAAACAAAAAAACAGAACGCATAAAGCGCACTTGCTGATGTACTTTTTTGTACTCCAAGCAGTGCGCTTTTATGGGTGATATCATTATGCTCTGTTCAAAACTTCCTCTGCCATCCCGGCAAGTTCCTCTGGCGAAAGCCGTCCGTCAATTTGCAGTAACTGATACTGTACTCCGTCTTTTGTCCAGGTAACACTCTGTACCTGCTTGATTTCCACCTCGGAAGAACCGTAAGAAAAAACAAGCTCCCCGCTTTCCTCTGCCCGTTTGTCCTCCTCTGTCAACTCATAGTCAGCCGGAACAACTTTATTCGTATAGCTGAAATAATAGAGTTCTGTGTCCCCTACTGTTTTCACCACATCTCCCTCTAATGCCGTTTGGGAGCTGAATCTGTCCTGCGAAAAATACAGCGTATCGCCATCCTTTGCATAATCAAAGGATACCGACTTGAATTTTTCAACGGAATTTCCACCCTCATCCGTCAGATTATTATTCACCACACAACCGTTTTTGAATGTATACCCATTTTCAAATGTATCAATCAACACCGGTACATAGCCGATATCCTTTATCACCTGCTGTGCCGTTGGCAGGGATTTATAATCCGGTATCGAGGACGACGAGCTGAACCAGTTTGCTACAATACCGTTTGCCGCAAAGGCTGTAATGCCCAAAACAAGGGCAGCTGCAATGGCGATCAGGGATACTCTCTTTTTTGATTTCATAGTGACAGACTTCCTTTCCGTATATGCGGAATCCAGTTTTGCATGAACATTTCGTTTAATTCTCTGAATGCCGATATCAAGCGGACTGCAAACATCCTGTTCCTTTTGATCCAGTTTCAATTCTTTGAACAAATCGTTTTTCTGATTCATAACATTTCCTCCGCATCTGATAAAATTTTTCTAAGTTTCTTTTTTCCTCTTGAAAGCTTTGTCTTTATGGTAGAGATGTGAATCCCGGTTGCTCTTGAAATATCCTTGATTTTTTCGTTAAATTTATAATACCGTACAAATATTTCAGAATCCGGCTCACCTAAGCGCATCACTGCGTCCCAAACCTCACTGCTGACCAGATGCCGGTCAACCGCAGACGATTCATCCGGGATTTCCAGCTCATCAAGGCATGTATCGTCTTTTTTCTTATTGAACCTTTTGTATGCAAAATTACGTGCAGCCGCCGCAATATACGACCGGACCGTTCCCTTTTTGAGATCTATGTATTCTGCATTTTTCCAAAGCATCACAAATACATCCGATACAATCTCCTCAATGTCCTCCCTCGGAAGTCTGTTTCCGACCATATTATAAAGCACCACGCTTAAATATGGGGTATAGACTTCAATTGCCTCGTCAATTGAATGTTCCTCTTTCCGTTTAAGCCGCAAAAGCAGCTTCTCCTCCTCTGCCATACTGAACCTACTTTCTTTTTGCAAAGTTAAAAGCTTTTGTCTTTACACTTTTATATATCCCAAAAAATCAAAAAAGGTTTCACATTAAAAAAAATGATAGGCAATGACCTGCCTTTCTAAGAACAAAAAACGCTCAAACATAGTGTTCAAGCGATTTTCAATATTCAAACCCTCTTTTGCAGGTTTGTACCTCACTTCTTCACTTTTCACGATTACTTTTTACTTTCCAAAAATCCGTATAGCCTATTAAGGAATAGTGAAGAGTGAAAAGTGAAAAAGTAAAAACCCGTACACTTTCGCGTACGGATTTTTGGTGGAAGAGGATGGATTCGAACCATCGAAGCGAGACGCAACAGATTTACAGTCTGCCCCCTTTGGCCACTCGGGAACTCTTCCTGGAGCTGGTGATGGGACTCGAACCCGCGACCTGCTGATTACAAATCAGCTGCTCTACCAATTGAGCTACACCAGCATATTTAGTTTTAAAAAGAATATGGTGGGAGTTACAGGGCTCGAACCTGTGACATCCTGCTTGTAAGGCAGACGCTCTCCCAGCTGAGCTAAACTCCCTTATTCTTTTGGTCGGGATGACAGGATTTGAACCTGCGGCCCTCTGGTCCCAAACCAGATGCGCTACCAAACTGCGCTACATCCCGTTGGATTCCGTCTGTTTCCGTTTGATTCATCTCCATCACCGGACGACTTATATATAATACCACAGTTCGTAGTTTGTTTCAACACCAATATTCAGTAAATATTCAAAAATACATATTTTATATTTCATTTATCTTTTGTTTTCTTCATTTTTCGCCTTTTTTTAATTTTTTTATCACAGGATGAATCAGAACACATACAAGAAAAAAGAACCCCAAAAAACCGGCGGCACGGTAAACCCGATCCACTAAAAAGGAAAATTCCAGTCCGGCAAGCAGATATCCAAAGCCCACCAAAAGCAAAACGCGTATCGGTCGCGGCAAGGAGATCTGATCCAAAACACAGAAACCGTTGCAAAAGGCGGTCGTCAGCATTGCAGAAAGAAGTACAGCCGCATAAATGGCATATAGCGTTCTTCCCTGTTCCCGGCAAAGAGTGAGCATCGGGAGCTGACTGTTCAGCACCCCCTCGTCTGCACGCCGCAGAACAAGCCACAAAAGCGTTAACAACAAAAAGAACATTCCACCCGAAATCACGCCGCAAATGCCTCTGGGCAGCTTTTTCCCGCGTCCTAAGGAAACGACAACCGCTCCGGCAGTTAAAATATTATAACTTGCATAATTTCCCCCCGACGATAACGCATGTCCCAGTGCGGCAGTATGCCTGGTCTGACCATTTAAAAGACAAATACAGACCGTCAGAATGCCAGTAATGATCACCACAGCAAGCAGATTATTCACCGCTACAAAGCCGCGCAGATCGAAGAAAAAGACAATGGCAGACAAAACACATAAAAGAAGCACCAGCTTTCCCTTTTCCCATCCGGTCAGTTCCCGGAGAATCTCGCCGCCCCCGGAGAGCATCGACACAAACAGAACCGCCATAAAGAATACAGAAAGCTTTTCTGTGCCGACTGCCGCAAAATGCGGCATATTCTTCTCCAGGCATGCCCCAAAGGATTCTGCGTTGCGTGCGTCATACAAAAGCCGCTCTGCCACAATTCCGAACAGAATACAGGCAAACAGAATGCCGAAAATCCCTGCATTGCCGGACGGCAGAAAATAATGCACAATTTCACTTCCCGAGGCAAAACCCGCTCCGATCACAGCGGCAATATAAACTCCGGCAATCAAAACCGCATCCCGCACAAAAATCCCCCCAAAAAAAATCACTCACAGACAATATATGCTGTAAGTGATTTTAAATATGCTATCTTGTGATGGATAAAATTTTAAATTCTACAATACCGCCAGGTGTGTTTACCTCCACAACATCTCCCACCTTATGCCGCATGAGCGCTGCACCAACCGGAGATTCCTGGGAAAGCATGTTGTTTGCCGGGTCTGCCTCGGTTGTACCGACAATCGAATAGGTAACCTCCTCCTCAAACTCGGTATCCCACAGAGTCACCTTTGAACCAAGACCAACCTCGTCATTAATAATTTCATTTTCGCTTAACACTCTTGCGTATTTTAACATATGTTCAATCTGATTCACGCGGGATTCTACCTCCGCCTGCTCATTCTTCGCCTCGTCATATTCGGAATTTTCGGACAAATCACCAAACGACAATGCCTGCTTAATCTTCTCCGATACTTCTTTTCGTTTGATCGTCTTTAAATATTCCAATTCGTCTTTTAATTTCTGCATTCCGTCACTTGTCAAAATAATTTCTTTGTTCTCTGTCATAATTGCCCATTTCCTTTCCACGAACCAAATCCTTGCGGTTCATATATTCTATCCTTGCGGATATGCACTATATTATACTACATTTTTGCGAGAAAGTCAAGCTTTTTTTTGCAAACAGCAATCCATTTTTTGGTACATTACTTTATCTGTTCCGTAATGGTTGTATCAGCATATGCGTTAACCGCGATTTTTATACCATCCATTTCACAGCAGTTCGCATAAGATCAGCGCTATTGACTTTCCTGTTGAATTATAGTATAATATTTTATATTATGTCACCTGCAATCGTTTGATGCAGGAAAGGGAAAGGTGCGTATTCTGATGAATAAAACACATGCAAAACGGCTGCTCTCGCTCATACTCGCGTTTGCTACAGCCGGCGCTTGCACAAGCGTTGCCTATTGCAGCGAGGAGACTGTACAAATCGGCACAGCATCCGAATTGGTGCAATACCGCGAGCTGATCAACAGCGGCATTCAAAAGGATGCTGTTTTAACTGCGGATATTGATCTGAATGAACTGGAAACGGAATGGACTCCGATCGGAAACACAAAGGACAATCAGTTTTCTGCGCGTTTTGACGGCGGCGGCTACCGGATCAGCGGACTTCACAGCACAGGCAATCCGGATCTGAACGGCTTATTTGGCTATACCAACAAGGACTCTGTCATTGAGAATCTTTCTGTAGAGGGTACCGTCCAGGGAAAATCAGCAGGCGGCATTGCCGGCACCTCCTATGGACTGATTCAGAACTGCACCTCTCTGGTCTGCGTCAATGCAGAAAGCTATGCCGGAGGAATTGCGGCTATGAGCTATGGCACAATTGATAGCTGCGCAAATTTCGGTGAAATTACTGCAAATGTCAATTATGCCGGCGGTATTACCGGTCATACCACCACACCGGTCAATCGCAGTCAAAACTATGGTTTTGTATCGGGCAATTCTTATATTGGCGGTATTACAGGCTACGGAGCAAGCATGTCACAGAATGCAAACTACGGCAGGATTACCTCTGTAGGCGAATTTTGCGGCGGTGTTGCCGGCATGATCAAAGGAATCCGCAACACTGCACCCAACATACAAATCGACAGCTGCACCAACAAGGGCGAAATCCATGCTGCAAAGGATGCCGGCGGTGTATTCGGCAGTGTTTTTTACGGATTTGTCAGTATTACAAATTGTGTAAATGACGGAAATGTCACCGGATCCGGCGAGTGGATCGGCGGTGTGATCGGCTCGACCTCCTATTGGGAATATGACGGAACATTTGCAATCAGTCAATGCGCGAACCGCGCACCGGTACATAGCGTTGGAAACTATGCCGGCGGTATTGTCGGCAACATGCTGGTTGGCGATATCAGTGATTCCTATAACACTGCACCGGTTACCTCTGTGCTGACCTCCGGCGGTATTGTCGGCTTTGCGCATAAAGGCACTACAACGATCAAAAACACCTTTAACTACTCAAATAACACTCTTTGTTTCAGCAATGCCTCCTGCGAAAATGTATACGCTCTGAACTCCAGCGTAACCGCTCAGAAAAAGACAAAGGAAGAATTTCAAAACGGCACGGTACTGGGGCTTTTAAATCATGACGACCTGTGGGTGCAGGGAGCAGATTATCCGGTTCTTCAAGGAATTTCCACCATTTCCGGAATTAAAACAGCAGCGGAATTAAAAGCTGCACTTGCTGATCCGGATATCACAACGATTGAACTTGCAGCCAATATTGACGTCAACGAAACACTCAAGGTCAACCGCAGCATAACCGTCAACGGCAACGGCTATCAGATCAACGGAGCAGATACCGTTTTTGAGGTTACCTCTGCCGATTTCACGCTGCATGAGATTGCCCTCAGCGGAGGAACTGTCTTCATCCGCGCTGATACAAGCAGCATTTACATTTCCGGAATTGTCCGAATGTACAACTCGGAAGATATTGCAATCAGGCTTGATCAAAGCAGACTTTTCATTCCGGATAATGCCGTATTTTTCACCATGCCCGGATATGCTGTCAGCTCGGATACAGAACAGGCATTTTCTGTCCGGCACACACAATCTATGATTGACAACAGATATCTGTATTGCTTTAACAACTCCGGAACAATGTTTCAGAAAGTTTCCAATGTTGTTTTAAAGGCTTGCGACAATGCCGGACTTTCCTATGATGTATACGGATTGATAAAATCCGGTAAGCTCTATCTTATGGTGCCGTCCTGTGTTGATTTAAGCAACTGCATATACACCGAAATTGACAAAAACGGAATGGAATATAACAAGGTGCATGCGGATTTTACCGGAGACACCGATTACCAGGTAACGATCGGCGCGATTTCCTACAGTGTGACAGCAATGCAATCGACACTTCCCACCTTATATATTGAAATTAACGAAGAATACGGAACAATCGACGCTATGAATACCTCCGAGGATCACAGCGTCTGCGCTTACGGCGATTTAACGCTGGATGTTCCGCAGAAATTGGTTGACCAATACGGATGGCTTCCAAAATATCAGTCCTCGGAAAGCGACGCAGACCTCCCAGGAACGGTTGAAGTAAGAGGGCGCGGAAACTCCACCTGGTCGACAAGCGAATTTAGAAAAAAACCGTATCAGATCAAAACGGAAAAGAAAATAGATCTTCTGGGCATGGGAAAGGCAAAAACCTGGTGTCTGATTAAGGACGGCGGATACTTTGTCGGTCAGAAATTAGGACTGGATCTGGGACTTGCCTTAGGGCTCTCCTGCACACCGGATTCCCGATTTGTTGATGTTTATATGAACGGTGAATACATCGGCTGCTACACGCTGACCGAGAAAGTTCAGGTTAAAAAAGAACGGGTTGAAATTACCGACTTGGAGGAGATTGTGGAGGAAACCGGAATCACTCCCGAAACCGACCTTACCGGCGGATATCTGATGGAAGTAGACAACTATGCCGGCGATCCGATTGTTCTTCACACCAACGGAAATTCCATTACGGTCAAAAGTCCGGAAAACCTTGATTCCACAGCAACAAAGGACAATCATTACAGCTATATTTACAATCTGATGGACGATCTGTTTACCGCCATTTACGGCGACGGAAAAATGAAGGACGGATCCTCCTATTTAGACCATATTGACATTGAAAGCTTTGTCCGGTATTACTGGCATCAGGAATTGATTGAGAATATGGACTGCGGAATCGGCAGTACCTATCTGTACAAGGATACCGACGCAATCAATCCAAAGCTGTTTGCAGGTCCTGTCTGGGACAACGACAATATTTTCAAATCCGAAGACAATATCGAACAATGGTATGCAAAAAATCTGGTTCAATACGGCGGCAACAAAACCCTGTATAACCAGCTGATGTGCCGCCGGGATTTTGTCAGCTATGCAATCTGGTATTATGAAAACAGCAATATCAGAAAAACCTTAGCCTCAGCGGCAAATCTGGTACAGAGCTATCGGAATGATCTTGGAAATGCCGACAACATGGACTTTATCAGATGGGGCGTGAATACGTTTAACGAACAAATACTATCCTCATACTTAAGCCGCAGATTCGCATGGATTGACGAAAATTACCGGTCACTCATGGACGAAGCGACAATTGGTGAGGAAATTGACGTTGACAGCATCATGGGAAAGGATCCAGACCCGAACCCCGTTATTGACGACGGCAGCTATGCATCTTTCCGGTTTGAAAACGGTCAAAGCGCAAAGCCTCTTGATAAGAGCTACGGCAGCTTTGACACCGGATACTACCCAACGCATGGCTCAATCGAAAACGCACGCTTAAAAGCCTTTCTCGACAGCGACACAAGCACCGGACTGATATGGTCTGCACCGGAATATGCAGGAAGTCAGTCCGTTGTCCCAACCGTACAGGCAACCGCAGAAAATGGCTGGAAAAATCAAGAGGAAAACCCCGCTTTCATTCAAATTGAACTTCCGATGACCGGCTATACAAATGCTGCATTCAGCGCAAAGCTGGCTGCAACCAAAAAAGGACCTAAGAATTACAAGCTGATGTACTCATTGGACGGAACGGAATATAAGGAGCTGGGACGCTATTCCCTGCAATCCAACAAAAAACTGGAGCAGGCATTCGACAACATTCCACTGCCAACCGAATGCGACAATTCAGAAACGGTTTATCTCCGCATTGCTGTTGCCAACAATGAGACGGTCGGCGGCTTGTCTCTGACAGATAATCCTGCAAGCGGAGAATTTGCCATTCAGGATATTGTCGTATCGAAATATGAAATTCCGCTTGACTATTCCATTACCGGCATTCAGCTGTTGGACGCGTCCGGAAAGGAAATCAGCAGTATCCGGGACAAAGAAAGCTTTGAAGTGAAAATCAGCTTGAAGAAATCCATTGATAAGGATGAACCGATCACATGTATTGCCGCTCTCTATGACGAGAATGGCAGATACAACGGGATTCGTATGATGAAACTGGACGCGAAGAATCCTTACTCTGCATCAATTTCATTCCAATATGAGCAAAAGGATGTTGTGCTGAAAAAAATGAAGGTGTTTCTCTGGGGCAATCTGAATCAACAAATTCCGCTATGCCCCGCCAAAGACATAGAACTTAGATAGAAAAAAAGGGGATGTAAAAAAGTGTGCAGAACATTCTGTGCCTTTTTGACATCCCCTTATGTTTTGTTATTATTTTACATTTTCCACGCACTCTGCGCAAATACCGTCAAAACCGTCAATCGTACCAACAGTTTTAGAGTGTTTCCAGCAGCGTCCGCATTTTTCATAAGGACTTGCTTTGACCACAACGGATACCTGCTCACCGGCAAACGCATTCTCCGGAGCGTTGTCCGAAACCTCAGCTGCGGAGGTGATAAAGATTTCGGAAAGCTCACTCTCCACGCTCTTTAAGAATGTGAGAAGTTCGCCCTTTGCATAAACGGTCACCTCTGCATCCAGTGATTTACCGATCAGTTTTTCATTTCTTGCAAGCTCCAATGCCTTATTCACATCATTCCGAACAGCAATCAGCTTATCCCACTTTTCCTCCAGTGCGGCATTTTCATATTCCGGGCATACGCTCGGCATCTCGGAGAACATGATACTATCTTTGTTTTCTCCGGCTCTATGCGGCATAAACTGCCAGATTTCCTCTGCGGTAAATGCAAGTACCGGCGCTAACAGCTTGACAATCGCATCTAAGATCAGATACATCGCCGACTGTGCGCTTCTTCTTGCCGCTGAATCCGGACGGTCTGTGTAAAGACGCATTTTCAGAATATCCAGATAGAAATTACTTAAATCCACAATACAGAAATTCAGAATTGCGTTGTACAGGCTATGGAACTCATAAGCGTCATATGCTGCCAACACCTTTTCTACCACCTGGTTCAGCTTTAAAAGCGCCCATTGATCAATTTCTGTCATATTCTGATAAGCAACCATATCCTGATCCGGGTTGAAATCATTCATGTTGCTCAGCATATATCTTGCCGTATTCCGGATTTTCCGATAGCCCTCCGAAAGCTGCTTTAAAGCCTCCGGCGACATTCTCATATCGGTTCTGTAATCTGCTGAAACGACCCACAAACGCAGCACATCCGCGCCGAATTTATCGGTAATTTCCTTTGGAGAAATTGAATTCCCCTTAGACTTGGACATTTTTCTGCCCTCTCCGTCCTGAATCATACCATGGGTGATAACCGTTTTATACGGCGCTCTGCCCTTGGTTGCAACGCTGGTTAAGAGAGAGGACTGGAACCAGCCGCGGTATTGGTCATTTCCCTCCAGATACACGTCTGCCGGCCATACAAGATCCTCACGCTCTGCGCAGACAGCCGCATGAGAAGAACCGGAGTCAAACCATACGTCCATAATATCCTTTTCTTTTGTAAAATGCTTGTGTCCGCATGCCGGGCAAACCGTTCCCTCCGGAAGAATCTCGTCCGCATCGGTATCCCACCAGCGATCCGGACCTTTTGTGCGGAACAGCTCGCTGACAGCTGCAATCGTATCTTCATTAATTAATTCCTTACCGCATTCTGCGCAATAGAAAATCGGAATCGGAACACCCCAGGTTCTCTGACGGGAAATACACCAGTCGCTGCGGTCAAGTACCATTGCTGTGATACGGTCCTCACCCCAGGCAGGAATCCACTGTACGTCCTTAATCGATTGAACCGCCGTATCTTTCAGCGCGTCTACCGATGCAAACCACTGATCTGCTGCGCGGAAGATGATCGGATGATCACACCGCCAGCAATGCGGATATTGGTGAATAATTTTCTCAACTGCCAACAGATTGTTTGTTTCGGTCAGCTTTGTGATGATTTTCGCGTTGGAATCCTCATAGAACAGTCCTGCAAACTCGCCTGCCTCCTCTGTTAAATATCCCTTTTCATCCACCGGCACAACGATCTCAAGCTGCGGATAGTTCCGGCAGACAATATAGTCCTCCGCACCAAATCCAGGCGCAGTATGAACACAGCCAGTACCAGCCTCTAATGTAACGTGATCGCCGACAATGACTAAGGATTCCCGGTCGATAAACGGATGCTGACAGGTCAAAAGCTCTAATTCTGAACCCTTAAAACGTTTCAGAATTTCATAGCCGCCCTCAATTTTTGCCGCTTTCATCACATTGTCGATCAGTTCAGTTGCCAAAACATAAACCTCACCGTTTGCGACCTTAACCAGAGAATACTCAAAATCCGGATTTAAGCAGATTGCAATATTGCCCGGCAATGTCCATGTGGTGGTTGTCCAGATCACAAAATACACATTTTCAATTCCGTCAAACAGTCCGTGGTCATCCCGAACAGCAAATTTTACATAAATAGAGTTGGTCGAATCCTCTGCATACTCAATTTCAGCCTCTGCCAATGCAGTTTCGCAATGCGGACACCAGTAAACCGGCTTTAACCCCTTATAAATCAGACCTTTTTTCGCCATTTCGCCAAATACTTCAATCTGACGGGCAACAAATTCATTCTTTAAGGTCAGATACGGATGCTCCCAGTCTCCCAAAACACCTAAACGCTTAAACTGTTCCTTTTGATTCTCCACCTGTGAAAGCGCAAACTCACGGCATGCCTCGCGGAATTTTACCGGACCTGCTGTGTGGCGGTTTAAGCCAAGCTTTTTGATTGCCTGCTGCTCAATCGGCAGTCCGTGCGTGTCCCAGCCTGGAACATAGGGGGCATAATAACCCTGGAGCGTTTTATAACGGACAATAATATCCTTCAAAATCTTATTCAGCGCATGACCCATATGCAGATCTCCGTTTGCATACGGAGGGCCGTCATGAAGAATGAACGGGGTTTTTCCCTTGTTCTTCTCAATCAGCTGATGGTATAAATCCATCTCCTCCCAACGCTTTAACATCTCCGGCTCTCTCTGCGGCAGATTTCCGCGCATAGGGAAATCTGACTGCGGCAGATTGACCGATTTGGTATAATCTTTTTTTTCACAATTGCTGCACATTTGATTCTTTTTCCTTTCTTTTCTCTATGAAAATGGAGCTATTCCATTTTATCCAGTAATTCCACCATCCGGGCACAAATACTCTTCATCTGCGCACGGTAACCGTCCATCTCCATATGGATGTCTGCTAATTCATTCTTTTTGCGCAAAACCTCGTCATTCGTCTGACGGATCATGTCGGTTGCCTTATTCTGCGCGTCATTGATAATCGTGTCCGCCTGCTGGGATGCGCTTTTCTTCGTGTCCTCCGCGGCGCGCTGGGCAATAATCAGCGCATTTTGCAGAGCAGATTCCTTTTCCTGATACTTGGAAACCTCCTCTTTCAGACTGGTCACTCTGTCCCGAAGTTCTATATTATCCTTATAAAGCTTTTCATAGTCCTTTCCGACCATGTCTAAAAAATCGTCCACCTCATCGGCATTATAGCCGCGAAAGCTTACGTCAAAGTCCTGTTTTTGAATGTCAATCGGTGTCAGCATTGTTTTCTCGCTCCCAACTTATTTAAATATATTTTTTAAATACCAGATGCAGTCTGCCGCTTCGGGTATTTTCTCCAATTTGATCGATCAAAATTCTTCCGGATCCGCGGATGGATAAAAGATCGCCGGCAGCCGCCGTTTTCGATCCGCTCACGGCAAGCTTATGATTCACCGAAACCTTTTCTGCCGAGATCAGGGCAGCCGCCTGGTTTCTGGAACAATTCAGCGCTGCGGCAACAACCGCGTCTAATCGCAGCGATGCAGCAACCGCAGCATATTCCTTAAATTTTGCCTCCGGAATTGTGATCTCCGAAAGACTCACCACCTCCGAGGAAACACCGCATCCGGCAACCTTGGAAAGAGAAAGCGCCCTTTCCATTCCGTCTGCCAGAAAAACGAATGCGCCGTCCTCTGTCACCAAAATGTCCCCCACACGGTTTCTCTGAATCCCCTGCGAGAGAATGGTACCGAGATAATCCCTGTGCGAAAGTTCCTTTGGATAGTTTTTTGTGATTTTTAAAATCCGGATGGGAAATGCATCCTCCTCCGGCTCCATCCAGTCCGGAAAAATTCCTAATATCCGTCTGCCGGCATCCGGATAACCGCCCCAAAAAAGAGGACTGCCATCCCGCCGACTGCGAATAACTTCTTCCACCGCGTTCTGTTCACTTTCATCCAGGAACGCCGAGAATTTCGCCTCATGACTGCGGGACGAAAGCCGGTATAAATCCTCCGTTTTCGCCAGCAGTATTTTTTCATCATTTTTCATAGTGCTACAGAAATTCAGCGCCGCTTTATTCCAAACGACGCTGTCCTAAAATCAGATTCAGATGATTGGAATTTGCTTAAAACATGCTCCATTCGAAATTACCCTTGTCTCCATCCTTGATAATTTCGCCCATAATGTCTACCTGAGACGGAGTTGCCAGGAAAATTCCTCCCGAAACCTTTTGCATGTTGCCGTCCAAGCCATAAACCGTACCGGCAATAAAATCAACCACTCGTCTTGCCTCGTCCGGATCTAATGCACCCACATCAATCACAACCGGACGTCTCTTTTTCAGTTCATCCGATACGGCGGTGGAATTGCTGAAGCATTTCGGCTTTAAGATCACAATCTTCGGCTGTGCGCTCTGTCCGTGCAGCGGAACAACCTTATTCTTCTTCTGCGGAGCAGGAGCTGTGTGTGTGTCTTCCATTTCGTAATCTTCCTCCTCCATATCATTCACATCTCCAAAGCCTACAAATTCCTTAAGTGTGTCAACAAAACCCATTTTAAAATTTCCTCCCTAAACATTTTTTCACTTGTTTTGATAGTTTCTTTCTCCGAATATCGCACTTCCCACTCGCACCATATTCGATCCGGCATCTATGGCGCATTGATAATCTCCGCTCATGCCCATAGACAAATACTCCATACTAACATTATCATATTTTTTTTGAGATATGTCAATAAAAATCTTGTGTATGTTATCAAAATGTAATCTGTTTGAAATATTTTTGTTAACTTTCGGTGCAATTGTCATCAATCCGCGCACTTTTACATGAGAAAGCGTTCCGGCATGCAGTAAATATTCCTCGATTTCCTCCGGGCGGATTCCAAATTTTGTCTCCTCTCCGGAAATATTCACCTGAATCAGAATCGGCATAATCAGATCATGTTTTGCCGCCTGCCGTTCAATTTCATCCATCAGATGAATAGAATCAACAGAATGAATCAGACACACCTTATCAATAATATATTTTACTTTATTTGTTTGCAGATGTCCGATCAAATGCCATCTTACCGGCTTGACCGCCTCATACTTTTCCAGAATCTCCTGCACCTTATTTTCTCCGATGTCCGTTACACCGGCATCAATGGCACAGTTGATTTCCTCTGCGCCGTGTGTTTTTGTTACGGCAATCAGCGTGATGTCCGATGCGTTTCTTCCGGAACGCTCTGCCGCCTCTTTGATTTTTTCTCTGACCTCTTGCAGCTTTTCTTCTATCATTGACTGTTTTCCTTCTTCCATTTTTCACCGATAATAATATGGTCATATTCCTCCAGGACGCGCTTGGCATCCTTTGCCGGCGTGATAATCAATTCTTCCTTTTCGTTGTCAGTATAGACAATGTCGCAAGGCATAAACAGCTCCGCGCCGCCTTTTTTCACCATGACGCCCTTTTGTCCATCCTCCACCCGGATTGCCGAAACCGGTACGCGGAAGCCCTGATATTTTTCCAATATCAGCTCCACACCGCTCTCCCGGAGTGAGAAAATGCCGTCTGCATACTGATCGCACTGTAACACTGCAAGCCGCTTTCCCTCTGCCGGATCGGACAAGCGCATCACCGTTGCGTCAATTTCCACACCCGGTGCGCGGTCAAAATGAATTTTCACCGTTTTTCTGCCGACTAATTGTTCTGCGGCAGCCTCATCAACCAGCACAGCCGTGTACCAGGTGTGATTGTCAATCACCTTGCAGACCGCATCGCCCGAAACCGCAGCGGATGCAGGCACCTGCTGATCGGTTTTCGGCAGGGAGATAAAATCGGAAACACCGCAGGTTTCCAGCTGATCCACCCGAAGCGTGCTTTCCAACCCGTCAATATTCCGCGAAAACACACCGGAGCAATCGGAATAAATGTCGTTTTTGCTCTGACCGAGCTGCTGCTCCTTTGTTTCCTTTTCCGATTTTAAACGTGCCAGCTCATCTGCCGTTGACTCCGGCTCGTTTCCGGAATAGATCGCCTTTAATTCCGCTTTATATTCCGAAATTTTTTCAATGTCGTTTGACTGCACCGCGGCAATGATCTGATTTTTAATATTCTCCGCACGGTTTTCCAGGGTGTATTCATCCACATAAAGGCTGCTTGTCTGCTGCTCGCCCTCCAGCTTTTGAATTTTTTTATCAATATTATTGATTTCCTGGAGCGTTTCCTCCGGAACCTGTCCGTTATAGACGGTAGAGATCAGCCGGTCCTTTCCGACCCGCGCGCCCTCGTCCGCATAGTGATAGATTGTTCCATTTCCGGCGGCGGTATAAACACGCTCATTCCAGACAAAATAGGCATCCCCTGTGACCGATTCCTCCTGCTGTATCAGCTTTGCTGTCATCAGCTCCACCGGTGTCCGGACATACTGCACCGCATAGAATACCACGGCACAGATCGTAATTGCCAAAACCCAAATCAGGCTCTTACTTTTTTTCATGACTCGTCATCCTCTGATAATGCTTCATATTCTCCCGTTCGGATCAGATTGATCACATCCCAGACCGAGAATTTTCCCTCGTCATCTTGAGTTGAGAACGGAATCAGAATATCGTCCTCGCCAAGCTCCAGCTTATCCCAGATCATATGCAGATTTTTTTCCAATTCGCGCTTTTTCAGCTTGTCGGTTTTGGTCGCAATCGCGATCACGCCCCGTTCCGGCTGGTAGTGCCGAATCCAGTCGAGCATTATCAGATCGTCCTTTGTGGGCGGATGGCGGCTGTCTACTAAAAGAAAGATCTGTTCTAAGGTTTTTCTGTCTCGCAGATAGTCCTCCATCATTCTTCCCCATTTTTCCGTTTCGTGCTTTGCACGCGCAGCATAGCCGTAACCCGGAAGATCCACTAAAAAGATGGTATCATCCACGTTATAAAAATTAATGGTGACTGTTTTTCCCGGTGTCTGACTCACGCGCGCCAGAGATTTCCGGTTTAAAAGCTTGTTAATCATAGAGGATTTTCCCACATTGGATCTGCCGACAAAGGCAAATTCCGGGAATCCGTCCTCCGGATACTGTTCCTTTCTGACCGCCGAGATGGTCAGTGATACGTTGTGTATATTCAAGTTTTTCACCCGACCTTTCTATTTTAATGCTTTCTGCAACACATGGTCTGCATCCCGAACCGGAATAAACTGAATTTCATTCCGGATGGACTCCGGGATTTCCTCCAGATCCGCCTCATTCTCATTTGGAATGATAATGGTCCGGATGCCGGCGCGGTATGCCGCAAGAGATTTTTCTTTTAGTCCTCCGATAGGAAGAACCCGTCCGCGCAGGGTAATTTCCCCTGTCATTGCCACATCGCACCGAACCGGACGGTTTGTGAGCGCAGAGGCAACTGCCGTTGCAATCGTGATCCCAGCAGATGGACCATCCTTCGGAACAGCGCCCTCCGGAACATGGATATGCAGATCGTTTTCTTTATAAAAATTCTTACCGATATGAAGCTCCTCCGAACGGGATCGGATATAGGAAACCGCAGTCATTGCCGACTCCTTCATCACGTCGCCCAGTTTTCCGGTCAGCTCCACCTTGCCTGTTCCCGGCATCACGCTGACCTCCACCGAGAGCGTATCACCGCCGACCTGCGTCCAGGCAAGTCCGCGTACAACGCCCACCTCATCCTGATCATTTTTCAGATCATAACGGAATTTCTGTTTTCCTATATAATTAGAAAGATTTTTCCGGCTGATTCGGATGCTCTTTTTCTCACCGCATAAAATCGCCTTTGCCGCCTTGCGCAGAAGTCCTTCAATTTCACGTTCTAATTGACGCACACCCGATTCCCGGGTATAATGCTGAATCAATTCCAAAAGCGCGTCGTCGGTGACGTTTGCCTTGGATTTTGTCAATCCCTGGCATTTCAGCTGTTTCGGAAGCAGATACCGCTTTGCAATCTCCAGCTTTTCTTCCTCTGTATAACCGGAAACTTCAATTAATTCAATCCGGTCTAAAAGCGGCGCTGGGATCTCGGAAAGACTGTTTGCCGTCATTAAAAACATAACCTCAGAAAGATCAAACGGAATCTCCATATAATGATCCCGGAATGCATGATTCTGTTCCCGGTCTAACACTTCCAAAAGCGCCGCGGACGGGTCACCCTTAAAATCTGCACCCATTTTGTCAATCTCATCTAAAAGAATGAGCGGATTTTTGGATTCTGCTTGCCGCATCGCATCCATAATTCTTCCCGGCATAGCGCCAATGTAAGTTTTCCGATGCCCCCGGATGTCCGCCTCGTCATGCACACCGCCTAAAGAAATCCGAACGTACTTCCGGTTCAGGCTCTCGGCAATCGAACGTGCAATTGAAGTTTTTCCTGTCCCCGGAGGACCTGCAAGACAGATAATATTGTTGGTTTTTCCATCCGTCATGCAGTGGACGGCAAGATGCTCTAAGATACGCTCTTTCACCTTTTCCAAGCCGTAATGATCACGGTTTAAAATTTCCTCTGCATACTGTAAATCCCGCGTTTCCTCCGTGCGTTCGTTCCATGGCAGACTTAAAATCTGATCCAGATAGTTTCGTGTGACTGCCGCGTCCGGCGAATTGGGCGGCGTATGCTCCATCCGGTCAACATCCTTTAAAAGCTTTTTTTCCGATTCCGGTGAGAGCTTTAATTCAGAAATTTTCCTTCGGTATTCCGAAAGCTCCTCATCAAAGCCATCATCCACACCTAATTCCTCCTGAATCGCATGCAGCTCCTCACGCAGATAGTATTCCTTTTGGTTCTGATCCATCTGCTTTTTCACCTTTTCGGAAATATGCTTCATGATCTCCAAAATCTGCGCCTCCTGATTTAAAAGTTCAATCAGCCGTTCCATCCGGTCGTAGACATCCAGCGTTTCCAAAAGCTCCTGCTTGTCACTGTATTTCAAATCAATATTCGCCGCCATCACGTCCGCAACAGCACCCAGACCGCCGCGTTTTAAACTTTCCATAATCAGACGCTTGTTGACCTTCATACCATTGGCTAAATACTTTTTGAATGTTTCCTCCAGCGTACGCAAAAAGGCTTCATCCAAAAGCATTTCGGAAAGTTCCTCGTCCTTTTCATCCTCTAAAACTTCAACCGAAGCGCTCATATGCCGGGCAGAAACTTGTCCGCGTACAACTGCACCGCGCACCTCGCCCTCGACAACAACCCTCATCATGCCGCCCGGCAGACGAACTGTCTGTTTGATTTTTGCAATGGTTCCAATTTCGTATATATCGGCTAAAACCGGCTTCTCCACATCCGGATCCTGCTGCGCTGAAATAAAGATTGTATGATCCTGCTCCTGCGCAGCCTTAATCGCATCCTGTGATGATTCCCGGACAACGTCAAAACTTAAATCCGCCCCAGGAAATGCCACCAACCCCCGCAGCGGAAGCACCGGTAATGTTCTCGTTTTCAATATTCACAACCCTTTCTTGTATAGACATAACTCTACATAATATATTATACACCACTCCCCACCAAATTTCAACCTTTTTCCACAAAATCTGCACTCCAAAAAAATTTTTCAAAAAAATTTAAAAAAAGTGTTGACTTTTTGCTTCAGATGTGGTATTATATTATTCGTGGTCGTGAGATACACAAAAAACGCACTTTTAGCTCAGTTGGTAGAGCACCTGACTCTTAATCAGGGTGTCCAGGGTTCGAGTCCCTGAAGGTGTACCAATTTCAGAAACCGCATAAATGCTTGAAAGTATAGTGTTTATGCGGTTTTTTCGTATTTTTCAACTTTGCTGAAATACGCTGTTTTCAGCTGATTTACGGCGCAAAGTGTTGTCAAAAGTGTTGTCAAAATAAAAGTGCATGTGATAATGAATGGAGCGGATTTCTCCGCTCCGATTTTCTTATTTATACACCCCCGCCCGATCATTCAGCACCAGCAGCCGGAACAGTGTTTCGGGCAAGTTCAGATCATCCGGTGCAGCTCCTTTATAGATTCCCCGATCTAAGAGTTTCTGGATGGTTGCCC
>CAKSJF010000016.1 GCA_934462945.1 uncultured Clostridia bacterium
TTCCGCCGGCGCCCATATCATAAAAACGGCAATTCTCAATCCGGATCTCGCTGCACCCCTTGCCGATACAAATTCCGCTCTCGAATGAATATGCTCAAATCCCTCTGCATTGTGCAAAAGTCTGATTCCGGTCGATTCCGACATACGCAGCAAATGCTTTTTTTCTGACATCCCTATCACCCAGTCTCCGTTTTTTGATTTCTTTTTCATTATACACAAAAAAAGAAATCCATGCAAGAGTTTAATTAAAAATTGTACCATTTTTATCTTTTTTACAATCATATTACACCTTCGTGACGAATTTTACAAAAAAATGTTAGTTAAATTAAAAATTTTTTTCAAAAAAGACTTGTATATTTGCAAAGAATAGTGTATAATTGGAGTATAAGTGAGTGAATTGGAGCGAATGGGAAGAAAATTTTGAAAGGGAGGATGTCGGATGGTATACTTTGTCGGCGAGTACGCACGTCAGTTAGATGAAAGAAATCGCTTTATTCTGCCTGCAAAAATCCGGGAAAAGTTATCCGGCACAATTTTTATTGCCCCATCCCCGGCAGAGCATTGCTTAAATCTTTATTCCCAGGAGGAATGGGAAATTATTGCACAGAAAGTGCGTGAACTTCCGACCGCCTTGGATAAAAATGCTGCACGCTTTCAGCGCCGCTTATTCGGAAAGACCCTTTGCGTAGAGTTGGACAAGCAGGGGCGCGTTCCGCTGACACCGGAATTGATTTCCTATGCCGGCTTGGAAAAGGATATTATGCTAATCGGCAGCAACACCAAGCTTGAAATCTGGAGTCAGGCTGCATGGGACGCTGCAAATGAGGATATGGAGGATGATCTGATTTTAGAGGGCATCCAGAAATACAATATTAATATATAGGAAAGAAATCATGGAATTTAAGCATGTTTCGGTTCTTTTTGAAGAAACCATGGACGCATTAAAAATAAAGCCGGAGGGCATCTATGCAGACGGCACACTTGGCGGCGGCGGACATTCCTTTGGGATTCTTTCCCGGAGTACACACGCAAAGCTGATTGGCATTGACCAGGATCAGGACGCGATTGCTGCCGCAAAAAAACGGCTTGCCGCATTTTCAGACCGGGTGACCTTTGTAAACCGGAATTTTTCTGAAATTTCTTCTATTTTGAATGATCTGAGAATTGCAGAAATTGACGGCGCTGTGTTAGACCTGGGAGTTTCCTCCTATCAGCTGGATGAGGCAGACCGCGGATTTTCCTACATGCACGATGCACCCCTGGATATGCGCATGAACCGGCAGAATACCAAAAGCGCTTATACCGTTGTGAATGAATATTCCAAAGACGAGCTGACCCGGATTTTCTACGAATACGGCGAGGAAAACTGGTCAAAGCGTGTGGCAGAATTTATCTTAGACAGAAGATCGGAAAAGCCGATCGAAACCACCGGAGAGTTGGTGGAAATTATCAAGGCTGCAATCCCAAAGGGGGCGCGGCAGGAAGGATCTCATCCGGCCAAGCGGATTTTCCAGGCAATCCGGATTGAGGTAAATGAAGAACTTACCATTTTAGAGCAGGCGGTGGAGGATTTTATCCACGCACTTGCACCCGGCGGCAGACTTGCCGTGATCACATTCCATTCCTTAGAGGATCGGATTGTGAAAAACACGATGAAACGATTGGCGACAGGCTGTACCTGTCCTAAGGATTTTCCGGTCTGCGTCTGCGGAAAAGTACCGGAAATTAAAATGATTTCAAGAAAACCCATTCTCCCCTCAAAAGCGGAACAGGAAAAAAATCCACGTTCCAAAAGTGCGAAGCTTCGCGTGGCGGAGAAAATCTGATAAAGGAGTGTACATACATTGGCATATAATAATTTAGCATATCAAAATGATTCCTATCTTCGTCAGTTCGACGAGCAGGAGCAGGAGCGCGCCGAAAAGCGTCAGCTTTCCAGAAAACAAAAGCTGCAACAGCAACGCAGACTCAACTTTCAGGTTATATGCGTAATTATTGCTCTTTTCTGCGCCGCATACTTTATGATCTCGCAGAATGTGCAGGTGAACGATACTGCAAGACAAATCAGCAGTCTCAAAAAGGAGCTTGCTGTTTTAGAATCCAACACCAGTCAGAAAACATTCGAGCTGGAGCAGAGCGTGGATTTAAACAAGGTTGAAGAAATCGCCTCCACCAGACTCAATATGCAGCGTCCGGAGAAATATCAGGTGGTGTACATTAATATCAAAACAGATGATGTGACCGAGGTGACGGCAGACAATGTCGAGGGTGTGAAAAACCAACTCGGAAACACCGCAGACAAGCTGAAGAAAAACGTTTTTGGTATATTCAAATTTAACCGCAAATAAAATAAAACAGAACACATACAAATGAGAGTCGGGTCGCGCATAAGGCTCGGCTCTCTGTGGTTTCCACAAGGAAGGATCAAATAGCATGATTACATTAGGGAAAATGAGAAAACGCGCGTTTCGTTTCTTTATTGCTCTGATCACCGTTTTGCTCCTGCTCTCGGCAAGAATCTTCTATTGGCAGGTGATCCGGGGTGATGAGCTGCGCGAGCGTGCAGTCAACCAGCAGACAAACTCTACGAATATTACCGCCTCGCGCGGAACAATTTACGACCGAACCGGAAAGGCAATTGCAGAAAGCGCCGCGGTCAACACGGTTGTGTGCAATCCGCAGGAGGTTGCAAAAACCAATTCGGCAGAGCTGATCGCCTCAAAGCTTTCTCCCATTTTGGAAATGGACTATGACAAGCTTTATTCCCTGCTCACCAAATCGAACCGCTACCAGGTATTAAAAAAGCGGATCACCTTAGAGCAGACGCAGGCAATCAAGCAGCTAAAGGATAAAACCGTGGATAAGGAAACAGCAAAGCTTTTCTCTGGAGTTTATTTTGAGGAGGATTCCAAGCGGTATTATTCCTATGGAATCGCACCCCATATTATCGGCTTTACCGGCTACGACAACAACGGTCTACAGGGAATTGAGATGACCTTTGACGATGTTCTTGCCGGAAAACCGGGAAGTATTCTAAGCCTGAAAAATGCTGCCGGAGTTACGATTGACGCACAGTATGAGGAGCAGCAGGCGCCGGAAAAGGGTGCGGACGTTGTTCTCACCATTGATGAAACGATTCAGCATATTTTAGAAAAGCACTTAGAAACCGCCGTTTCGGACGATCTTTTGCGTGAGGGCGCGGCAGGCATCATTATGAATCCGAAAACCGCGGAAATCTATGCGATGTCCACCAAGCCGGACTTTAACTTAAACGATCCCTACAACATTGAGCAATTCACAAACTACGCAATTGATTTAAAAACCGACGAGGTGATGAAGAACTATGATTCCTCCAACGAGGAGCTAAAGAATAATGCAATTGCCGCCATCCGCAACAAAATGTGGCGGAATAAAGCCGTTTCCGACACCTATGAGCCGGGATCGACCTTTAAAATTCTCACTGCGGCAATGGCTTTGGAGGAGGATGTTGTCTCCTTAGACTCCCCATTCTATTGCAGCGGTCAGAAACAGGTTGCTGACCGGACAATCCGCTGTCACAAGCGTGAGGGGCACGGTGCGGAAACCTTTGTACAGGGTGTGCAAAACTCCTGCAACCCAGTCTTTATGGAATTAGGACTCCGTGTCGGTGCGACAAAATTTATGGAATACTTTAAGGCATTCGGTCTGACGCAGAAAACAGGAATCAACCTGATCGGAGAATCGGGAAGTATTTTCTATCAGCATAAACTGAGCGACGTAGACCTTGCCACCAGCTCCTTTGGTCAGGGCTTTAGCATTACGCCGATTCAGCTGATTACCGCAGTTTCCTCCGTAATCAACGGCGGAAATCTGATGCGTCCGCAGATTGTGAAAGAAATCCGAAACGAGAACGGCGTGGTAAAAACCTATCAGCCGGAGGTTGTCAACCGGGTAATCTCCCAGGAAACCTCAGACATGATGCGCCAGATTTTAGAGTCGGTTGTTTCCAGTCCGACCGGAAGCGGTAAAAACGCGTATATCAAAGGCTATCGGATTGGCGGAAAAACCGGTACATCCGAAAAAGGACGAAATAACGATAAGCGAATTGCCTCCTTTATCGGCTTTGCTCCGGCAGACGATCCGCAGATTATCTGTCTGATCATGCTGGATGAGCCGCAGGTTCCTGTTCGGTACGGCGGAACAATTGCCGCTCCGGTGGTTGGCTCTATTATTGAAGAAACACTGGAATATATGGGGGTAGAACGTCAATACACAGAAGATGAATTGAATACAAAAACGGTTTCCGTTCCGGAACTGCGCGGCATAGACGTTGCCACAGCACAGACGCAGGCGAAAAACGAAGGCTTTAAGGTTCGCGTGGTCGGAGACGGAGACACCATATTAGATCAGTTGCCAAAGCCAAACGTGGCAGTCGGAAAGGCTTCCACCATTATTCTATACACCCAGGAGGGTGACGAGGGAAAATACACGACTGTTCCAAACATTCTAAACCTCTCCCCCGAACGTGCAAAAGCGGAATTAGAGGACTACGGATTAAACTTTGAGGCGGTCGGCGCAGGCTTAAACTCCACCTCCGGCGCATATGCAGTAAAGCAAAGCGTTGCACCGGGCGAGCAGGTTCTGCGCGCAAGCGTAATCAGCGTGGAATTCCGTCATTCCTCATCCGACTAATCCATCAGAAAGGGTGAAAGCATGTTATTATGTGAATTGGCGGAGGGCGCAGATCCCAAAATTGAGATCAGCGGCATCTTCACAGATTCACGAAAGATAAGAACAAACGGCATTTTTGTCTGCCTTAAGGGTACAAAGGACGATGGGCACAACCACATTGCAGAAGCAGAAAAGAAAGGTGCGGCACTGATTGTCGCATCCCATCCGGTGGTATCCTCTGTGCCGGTTCTGTACACAGACCGTCCGGCAGAAACACTCTCCGGGCTGTCTGAACGCTTTTATCAGTATCCGGCAAAAAAACTCCGTCTGATCGGTGTGACCGGAACAAACGGAAAAACCACCGTTACTTATCTGATCAAAGCCATTTTAGAGGCAGCCGGGAAAACGTGCGGATTGATCGGCACAAATGAAATTCTGATCGGCAAAAAACGATCTGATTTTAAAAGCATGATGCCGACTACTCCGGATGCCCTGGAGCTTGCACAGATTTTTTCCGAAATGGTATCTGCCGGGATGGAGTATGCGGTGATGGAGGTTTCCTCGCATGCTTTGGAATTGGGGCGCGTGGCGCATTTATGCTTTGATGTTGGTATTTTTACCAATCTCACACGCGACCATCTGGACTTTCACCACACCATGGAACGCTACCAAAAAGCAAAGGAAAAGCTATTTTTTCAAAGCAAAAAGGCTGTCATCAATATTGATGATCCGGTGGGTGCAGAAATTTTTTCGCACTGTCCCTGCCCGGCAATTTCGGTTGGCTGCGGTCAGGCTGAGCTATGTGCAAAAAACATTGTCCTCTCTCCGTTCGGAACGCATTTTGTTCTGATGGAGCAGGATCGGTGCACACCGATCTCCCTATCACTCTGCGGACGGTTTAATGTGCTAAATGCCTTATGCGCAACCGGGGCGGCAAGGCTTTTGGAATTATCGGATTCTGCAATTGTTTCCGGGCTGTCCTCTGTGCAAGGGATTTGCGGCAGGCTGGAGCATGTGCCGACCGGAAAGGATTTTCAGGTTCTGATTGACTATGCGCACTCTCCGGACAGCCTGGAAAATATTTTAAAAACGCTTACCGCGCTAAAACGCGGAAGGCTTGTGACGCTGTTTGGCTGCGGCGGCGACCGCGACCGGACAAAGCGCGCCGAGATGGGACGGATTGCAGAAACGCTTTCCGATTTCGTGATTGTCACTTCGGACAATCCGCGCACAGAAAACCCACTCAATATTATAGAAGAAATCCGCGCCGGCATGACGGGAAACAATTCTATTACCATCCCCGACCGCCGGAATGCGATCTGGTATGCACTTGAAAACGCACAACCAAACGATCTGATTCTGCTTGCCGGAAAAGGGCAGGAAACCTATCAGATCATTGGAGAAACAAAGTATCCCTTTGACGAAAGGGAGATCGTTAAAAATTGGCTGAAAAAGCACTAACAGGAGGAAATAAACATGCAGCAAACACTTACCACCGCGCTCATTCCGGCGCTTGTCGCCTTTTTGGTGTCCTTTCTCTTAGCCCCGGTTTTCATTCCGTGGCTGCACAAGCTGAAATTTGGGCAGCAGATTTTAGAGGACGGTCCGGTTTGGCACAAGAAAAAATCCGGCACACCCACCATGGGCGGTCTGATCTTTATTTGCGGAATTGTCCTTGCGGCAATTGTGGGACTTTTTGTCCGCTTTGACCTGCACTATGCTATGATGGTCGCGGTTGCTGTCGGTTTCGGCGGAATCGGCTTTATCGACGACTATATCAAGGTGGTAAAAAAGAGAAACTTAGGTCTGACCGCATGGCAAAAGCTATTATTACAGGCAATACTGGCGGCAGTTTATGTAATTGTGCTGAATCAGACAGGGGACTTAAACACAGAAATTCTAATCCCGTTCACAAAACAGATGATTCATATGCCCTGGTGGCTTTATATTCCGCTGATCTTTTTGGTTGTGATTGCAACGGATAATTCCGTCAATCTGACCGATGGCTTAGACGGACTTGCAGCCTCGGTCACAACGATTGTGGCTCTGTTCTTTACCCTGGTGGGCGCATGTTATGACGTTCTCCCGGCGGTTTGGTTCGGGGCAAGCATTGTCGGCGGATTGCTGGCGTTTCTATGCTTTAACCACTACCCGGCAAAGGTATTTATGGGCGATACCGGCTCTCTGTTTCTGGGCGGTGCAGTTTCGGTTTTGGCGGTTGGCTTAAAAATGCCGCTCATTCTGATTATCGTGGGATTTGTGTACCTGTTTGAGTCGCTCTCGGTGATTTTGCAGGTGATTTCTTTTCAGACAACCGGAAAAAGGATTTTCAAAATGAGTCCGATTCACCACCATTTTGAAATGTGCGGCTGGAGCGAGAAAAAAATAGTGTTCTGGTTTTCCTTTATTACAATGATTCTGTGTGTGATCGGATTTTTTGCAGTGGTCTAAGTGAGGTGAGATTTTTTGAAAAAGCAGGTATCAAAAAGAAAACAACCGTCTCAAAAGCCAATGGACGGAACATTTTTCCTCCTTGTAATTATTGCGCTTTCCTTTGGCTTAATTATGCTTTTGAGCGCGTCTGCACCAACGGCAAACACGAAATTCGGAAACTCCTATCACTTCTTTATCCGTCAGTTCGGATTCGGAATGGCAGGCTTTTTGATTATGCTTGCCGTTTCAAAAATCGACTACCACATCTACAAGAAATATACAAAAATCATGATGATTGCAATAGAAATTCTGCTGTTTTTAGTGCTGATTCCAGGCATCGGAATTGACCACAACGGTGCGCGCCGTTGGCTGAAAACCGGCTTTGAATGGCAACCATCCGAGTTTATGAAACCGGTGATTGCAATGTTTTTTGCCGCTATGATCGAAACAAAAAAGACGGATTTCCGGCTAAACCGAAAGCTTGCGCCCTATGTCAGGGATGTCTTTCCGTATATGCTCTGGATCGGTGTTACGGCGCTGCTCTTAATGATGGAAACACACCTGAGCGGTACGATTATCATTGTCGGCATTGCCTGCACGCTGATTATTGTATCCGGATTCCCGGTTTATATTTTTGCCGGGGCAGGAGTGGTGCTATTTCCGATTGCCTTTAAGCTCTTGCAGCATGATCCGGTGCGTTGGCGGCGTGTGATGAATTTCCGGAATCCGTTTGCCGACATGCAGGATGCCGGATATCAGGTGGTGCAGGGGTTATATGCCATCAGCACCGGCGGTCTGTTCGGTTTAGGCTTGGGACAGAGTGTGCAGAAGTACACCTACCTCCCAGAACCCTACAACGACTTCATCTTTGCAATTGTCTGCGAAGAATTAGGCTTAATCGGCGGTATGCTGGTGATGATTTTATTTGCAGGACTTGTGATCCGCGGCATTAAAATTGCCACCGAGGCGCCGGACACCTTCGGCTGTCTGACAGTAGTTGGCATTATGGCGCAGGTTGGAATTCAGGCAATTTTAAATATTGCCGTTGCGACCTCCAGTATCCCGAATACCGGTGTGGCGCTGCCGTTTTTCAGCTATGGCGGTACGGCATTAATGGCACTTTTAGCGGAAATGGGAATCGTATTAAATGTTTCGCGGCAAAGCCGCAAGCAAGAACACATATAGAGGTGAGAGGATCATGAAATTAATCTTTGCCGGCGGCGGAACAGGCGGACATATCAATCCGGCTCTTTCGATTGCCGATTACATTAAGGAGCGTCATCCGGATGCGGAAATCCGGTTTATCGGAACACAGCGCGGACTGGAAAAAAAGCTGGTGACGCAGGCAGGCTATTCGATTCACTATATTGACATCCAGGGCTTTGACCGGAAACGGCTGTGGCGCAATATTCCGGTGCTATTGAAGCTAATCAAATCCGACCGGGACTGTGTCCGGCTTATGAAAGATTTTCAGCCGGACGCGGTTGTCTGCACCGGCGGCTATGTCAGCGGTCCTGCAATTGTGGCGGCGCACAAGCTGCATATTCCGTCCTTGATTCATGAGCAGAATGTGTATCCGGGATTGACCGTGCGGGAATCCTTAAAATATGTAAAATATGCAGCGGTCAGCTTTGAGGAGACTGTTTCCCTGCTTTCCCATCCGGAAAAAAGCGTGGTGACCGGAAATCCGGTTCGTACCCAAATTTTAAACGCTGATCAAACTGCTGCACGAAAAACACTCGGACTTTCCAAAAAGCCGTTTGTGTTAGTATTCGGCGGAAGTCTCGGCGCGGAAAAAATCAATCAAACCATGCTCGGCATTTTAGGACGGTTGGTAAAGGAGAAAAAAATTCAGCTGCTATTCGGCACAGGCGACCGGAACTATGATGCCGTCTGCAATCAACTGAAAGCGCAGAAAATTGAGCTGTCGGACGAAATCCGCGTCACCCCCTATATCGACAACATGGCAGAGGTGATGGCGGCGGCAGATTTAGTGGTTGCCCGTTCCGGCGCAATCACCGTCAGCGAGATTGCCGCGCTTGGAAAGCCATCCATTCTGATCCCCTCTCCGAACGTTGTCCGGAATCATCAGGAGCAGAACGCGCGCGCATTTGAGAAAAAGCATGCCGCTGCAGTTCTGACCGAGGATCAGCTGACACCGGATTCTCTCTACGAAAGTATCATGTCGCTTGCAGAGAATCCTGCAAAACTTTCGGAAATGGGGAAAAACGTGGAGACTTTAGCAAAGCGTGAAGCGCTCCCGGCGCTCTATGACCTTGTGATGGATATGTGCAAAAAAAAGTGACCGGGATTATTTTCTCCCGATCACCACGCGTTCTACTCCGCATAAATCGCAAATAATTTCTGTTTTTAACCGCTGCACCTCTAAGAGTGCAGCGACTTTTTTTGCCTGCTTTTCGCCGACCTCCAAATAAATACTTCCATGCTCCTGCAAAAGTCCGGGCGCAATTTTTGCAATCCTCCGGTAAAATACCAATCCGTCTGCACCGCCGTCTAAGGCAATCCGCGGTTCATGTAAAAAAACCTCTCTTTGCAGCGTTGGGATCACGTCACGCTCGATATACGGCGGGTTTGACACAATCACATCATACACACCGCACGGCTTTTCGGTCAGGATATCCATTTTCTCAAACCGAACCCGGTCGGAAACATGATTTTTTTCCGCATTCTTTTTTGCAACTGTAAGCGCAGGCTCCGAAACATCCACGCTCCGGACATACGCGTTCGGATTAAAATGCGCAAGACTCACAGCAATACAGCCTGACCCTGCGCAAAGCTCTAAGACATTCATACCGCGCCGCTCTGATAACACAGCCTCCACCAGTGTTTCCGTATCACTTCTTGGAATCAGAACATCCGGGGTGACGATAAATTCCAGTCCCATAAATTCCTGCGTTCCTAAAATATACTGAAGCGGTTCGCCGGAAAGCCGTCTGTCTCTTGCGGCAGTTATTTTTTCTTCCTCCTCTTGGGACAGCTCCTTTTGATGAGAAAGCACCAAATCCAACGGCGAAAGCTTTAGAATTTCACGCAATAGTAAATTCGATTCAAACATAGAATTTTCGATCCCGTATTCCCGGAATGCCTGATTGAGCGCTCCTAAGCATTCGCGGATTACCATTTGTCCTCCTCCTGATTTTCCGGAATGACCGGTTTCATAGACGCAATTGCAACCTCAATCTGGCTTTCGTCCGGCTCTCTTGTGGTCAGTTTCTGAAGCCACAGCCCCGGCTTGGATAACAGCGCAACCACCTTATTTTCCGATCTTCCTGCCCATTTGATCACCTCATATGAAAGTCCGGCAACCACTGGCATCAGAGCAAGCCGCATCAGCATACGCATAAATACTCCCGTCCGCGGCAGGAGCGAAAACAGGATGATACTGATAATCATAACGAATAACAGAAAGCTTGTTCCGCACCGCGGATGAAACCGGGAATACTTCTTAATATTCGCCGGAGTCAGTTCCTCGCCTGCCTCATAGCAGGCAATTGTTTTATGCTCCGCACCGTGGTATTGAAACACGCGCCGAATATCCTTCATCATAGAAACCAACGCCAGATACCCAATAAAAATCAGCATCCGGATCACACCCTCAGTCACACTTGTAAAGGTTTTGGTTGCCGCAGCAGCAGAAACCGCCGTGTGCGAAAAAATCCATTCCAAGCCCCTTGTGAGAGCAGTCGGCAGCAGGATAAATAATCCCACGCTCAAAACAAGCGAAAGCGCAATCGAAACATAGATCACAATATCCTTGACCTTGTCGCCGAATTTTTCCTCTAACCATTTATCAAATTTGCTCTCCGATTCTTCCTCGTCCTCCACGTCCACAAAATCTGCCGAGAACATCAAGGCTTTCATGCCGATTACAAGGCTTTCAATAAAATTGACACAGCCGCGTATAATTGGCAGCCGCAGAAATTTGTTTTTTTTCTTTGTGCCGTTTTCGTTACATTCTACCTCAATTTCTCCGTCCGGTTTCCGGACCGCCATTGCCGTCTTGTGCGGTCCTCTCATCATCACGCCCTCAATAATTGCCTGACCCCCAATCGAGGTTCTGTGCTGTTTTTCTTCTTTCATCTTTATAACCATTCCTTTCTGTGCCGTGAGACACAAAACATAAGGCTGAAAGAAAATCGCTCAGAGTGCTACTTTGCAGCGAGTGGTTGAGCCCGAGTCCAAATTTTTAATTTGGAAACGAGAGCCATGCAACAGCGTTCTAAATCTTTGATTTAGGGAACGCCACTGTGCTGTACGATAGTACCGCCCCGAGCAAAAAGCTGTGCTATGAGCGATTTTATTCAGACTTTATATCCCTTTCATTTATATAATCATTATGCAGGCTTAACATCTACAACAATTCGAACACATACAACTCCAACATAAACAACTTCCTAAACCGCACGGTGTACAGAAACTGGAGGTGGTTGTGTAGGTTTTATAGGTTTCACCCTTGGTATGAAACCCTTGCTGCGCCTGGCGGTATTCCGGGTTATCCGGATCCTGGCGAACTGCCTCGGCAAATGATCCCTCTGCACGCTCATACCAGCCGCGGTTTAAATAAATCATCCCCATCAGATAGTGCCACTCGGCATTATGCGGCAGTCTTAATAACATCTGCTCCGCCTCCTGCAATCGGTGAAACCGAATCAAAAGCCGGACGCTTTCAAAGCTTGTGTCAAAGCTTGCCTGCGAATACGCACCGCCCCATTGCTGATAACCGCTCTGCTGCGTATTGGTCGTCTTTTTATTGGTAATCATGTCATAGGCTTCGTTAATTTCTTTCAGCTTTTCGGTCGCCATATCCTGCATCGGTGTGTTCATATAACGATCCGGATGGTATTTTTTCACCAATGCCCGATATGCCTTTTTTATGGTCTCCTCGTCCGTATCCGGACTGACACCCAACACCTTATATGGATCCATGCTCATCCTCCGTTTTTAATACTCCTGCCTGCGCCTGCCGCACTCCGTCAAATAAAATATTTCTCAAAACTCCGTCCTGCTCTGAAATCTCCAAAAGATCGTATGCCGCCGCAAGATTGGCAAGACAATAGGTCAATGTGGTTTCCAGCCGCTTTGACAGCGCCGCCTTCCCTGCTTTTTCGTATTCCGCAAGATATGGGTTGTACTGACCGTGTTTCTGATCCTTTTCCACATCATTGACCGCATCAATCAGATAAATCCACCTGCCTAAGTTGTAGCCAAGCCAGGAAAGGATTTTGCGCGTTTCCTCTCCCCGGATAAAGTCCGGCAGGAATAATGCCTGCAAAATCCGGGCAAAGCAATCTGCCATTTCGTCTGCGTCTGCTGTCCGTTCCTGCTCCATCACCGAAAGCTCCGAGAGACAGGAGCAAATTTCCTCATCTTGCTTTGGATACTGTTTTTTTAATTTTCTGACCGCGTGCCGGTAAAGGAGTGAAACACATCTGGCGCGAAGATTTTTCTCATCCTGCCAATCGTCCCAAAGCTTATAATACCCCAAAAGCACGCTCATACCGGCGGCATAGGAAATTGCCCGGTTATTTTGCTCCATCTTACGCCTGGAAAACGGATGCAGAACACATTTTTGCTCCTGCGCCCCGATCTTCTCCCTGCTCACACCCGAAAGCAGAATTGCCAGAAAGGTCATATCATAGCTCAATCCCAGCCGCGCTGTCTGACTGTATGCGCCGATCGCTTTGCACAAGCCGCAGTAATAGCCGCGAAAGATTTCAAAGTCCGCATCACTCAAAGAACCGCGGCAGATATTTACATAACCAAACATATTCTTCTCCCGAAATTGATTTGACAACAATACTATTTTAGTATACCCCTAAACAGCTTGAATTGCAATAGAATATGAAATATTTTATAGAAAATTTTGTTTTTATTCATAAAAGAACAAAAAGTAACAATACTAAGAGAAAAGGAGCGTGATTTTTATGCCGGATAAAATTTCTCCGTCTGATTATCAAAAAAAAGTCGATAAAAAAATGCACCCCTCGAAAATCTGGAAAAACTGCCTGATGGCGTTCCTGTTCGGAGGTGCAATCTGTACGATTGGCGAATGCTTTTTAAATTTTTATCAGTCTTTGGATTTATCCGAAGAATTAGCCGGCTCGGCAACTTCAATCACCATGGTCTTTCTCGGCGTACTTCTCACCGGTCTGGACATTTATCCAAAGCTTGCAAAGCATGCCGGAGCAGGAACGATCGTTCCGATCACCGGCTTTGCAAATTCTGTTGCATCGCCTGCAATTGAGGCTCGCACCGAGGGACTGGTTTTAGGGGTCGGTGCAAAAATTTTCACCATTGCCGGTCCGGTGATTACCTATGGCCTGGTTGCATCGGTGGTTGCCGGACTGATTTTCTGGATTTTTTAAATATTCCAGCCGCCGTTTACCCCGATCACCTGACCGGTCAGATAAGCTGCGTTCGGACTGCTTAGAAAATAGAATAATTCTGCGACATCCTCCGCCGTTCCCATTCGTTCTAAGGGAATTTCGGATGTGATGTCCTTTTTTTCTTCCTCGGTATAGCAGGCATTCATTTCGGTATCGATCATGCCGGGGGTGATGCAGTTGACGCGGATTCCGGAGGGGGCAAGCTCTTTCGCAAGCGCCTTGCTCATACCGATCACCGCCGCCTTTGACGCGGAATAATGCACCTCACAGCTTGCGCCGATTTCTCCCCAGATAGAGGACACATTCAGAATGACACCGGATTTTTGATGAATCATATCCGGAAGAACCGCCTTGGTGACCAAAAAACAGCTGGTGACGTTATTGGAAAACATGTTTTCCCAGTCCGATTTTGTCAGATCGCAGAACATTTTTTCCTGCGCGATTCCGGCATTATTAATTAAAACGTCAATTCCATGCGCCGTTTGTCTGATTGTCTCCATCATCCTTTGCACATCCTTTTCGCAGGACATATCTGCACAAACCGGCACAGCGCCGATTTTTTGAAGTTCTTCTGCCTCTTTATGGCTGTTTCGATAGGAAAAAAACACCCGGTCGCCTTTTTCTAAAAAAAGGCGCACCGCCGCGGCGCCAATGCCGCGGCTGCCTCCTGTAATTAATACATTTCTCATCTTCTTATTTCGCTTTCGATTCGCAGTAGATGCAGCGGTAAACCTGTTGCTCCCGGTCGGTCAGCTTGAAAATGTGGTCAATACCCTGTTCCACCGTGGTGATACAACGCGGGTTTTTGCATTTTAACACATTCACAATCCGATCCGGCAGCTCCAGATGCCGCTTTTCGGTGAGAACACCGTCCTTGATAATATTCACCGTAATTCCCGGATCAACATAGCCGAGTACGTCCAAATCCAGATCCAGTTCGTCTGAAATTTTGATAATATCCTTTTTTCCCATCTGTTTACTGGGCACATTTTTAATAATTGCCACCGAGCAGGGAAGGCTTTCTAAATTCAGGAGACGGTAAATTTCCATACTTTTTCCGGCAATGATATGGTCTAACACAATGCCGTTTTGAATTGCGTCAATCTTCATTCGGTTTCACCCCCAAAAGCTTCATAATCAATGCCATTCTGGCATATTTCCCGTTTAGCACCTGCTTAAAATAGCAGGCACGCGGATCGGAATCCACCTCCGGCTCAATCTCATTCACACGTGGCAGCGGATGCATAATACAAAGATCCTCTTTTGCATTTTCAAGCTTTGCAAGGCTTAGGATATAGCTGTTTTTCAGACGGATATAGTCTGCCTCATTAAAGAAACGCTCCTTTTGCACACGCGTCATATATAAAACATCTAATTGCGGCATTGCCTCCTCTAAACTGCCGGTTTCGGCGTACGGAATCTGCTTTTTATCTAAAATATCGCGCTTGACATAGTCCGGCAGAGAAAGCTCCTCCGGCGAAATCAGCACAAAGCGGATATCCGTATAGCGCGACATTGCCGCAATCAGCGAATGAACCGTCCGTCCGAATTTTAAGTCGCCGCAAAGACCAATGGTTAAATTCTCTAATCTTCCCTTTTCACGCTTGATGGTCAAAAGGTCGGTCAGGGTTTGGGTCGGATGATTATGTCCGCCGTCTCCGGCATTGATCACCGGAACACCGGCATGCATAGACGCAACCATCGGCGCGCCCTCCTTTGGATGCCGCATGGCGATAATGTCCGCATAGCAGCTCACCACCCGAACGGTGTCCGAAACGCTCTCTCCCTTAGATGCGGAACTGGATGCTGCTTCGGAAAAGCCTAACACCTTACCGCCTAATTCCATCATTGCCGCCTCAAAGCTGAGTCTTGTCCGGGTGGAAGGCTCAAAAAACAGCGTTGCAAGCTTTTTATACCGGCATACCTCCCGGTATTTTTCCGGATTTTTAATAATATCATTTGCACTTTGGATCAACTCATCAATTTCCTCTACTGATAAATCGATAATATCAATCAGACTTCTCATGCATTCTGCCCCTTTCCTATGCTCTGATCCAGCTTTCGTCCGAGGGATTATCCCGGAATTTTAAAAGCTTCTGCACATCCTCCGGCTTAATATATCCTTCCTTTGCAGCAACCTCTGCCACTGCGTCAAAATTACTCAGGCTGACGTTTTTCACATTTGCGCTCTCAAGCCGCTCCAGACCTTTTTTCATGCCATAGGTAAAAATACTTGCAATACCCAAAACCTCAGCGCCTGCCTCTCGCAGAACATTGACCACCTCTAAAACACTGCCGCCGGTGGAAATCAAATCCTCCACTACAACAACCTTTTCTCTGGGATTGAGCTTTCCCTCAATCTGATTGCCGCGTCCGTGATCCTTTGCGCCGGAACGAACATATCCCATCGGCAAACCTAAAAGGTGCGCAGTAATTGCCGCATGTGCAATTCCGGCTGTGCTTGTTCCCATCAGCACCTCACAATCCGGGTATTCCCGGCGGATGATTTCTGCCAAACCCTCCTCCACATGCGTCCGCACCTCCGGCGCGGTCAGAGTCAGACGGTTATCGCAGTAAACCGGACTTTTAATACCGCTTGCCCAGGTAAACGGTTTTTCCGGACTTAAAAAGACTGCTCCGATTGATAATAAATCCTTTGCAATTTTCTGTTCCATTCGCTTTTCCTCCTTAGCCTAAAAACTCTTTTACACATCTTCTGTATGCTGCAACCGGATCGGCAGCAGCCGTGATCGGTCTGCCGACCACAATATAATCAGAACCTAATTCCTTTGCTTTCTCCGGGGTGGTAACGCGTTTCTGATCGCCCACATCGCCGTCCGCAAAGCGGACACCCGGTGTGACAGTCAAAAAGGAATTTCCGCAGACAGATTTTACCTTGCCTGCCTCCAGCGGTGAACATACCACACCGTCTAAACCTGCTTTTTTTGCATTCTGTGCATAGTGCATCACAACCTTGTCAATCGGTTCTGGAATTAAAAGATCTCTGTGCATATGCTCCTCGTCGGTTGAGGTCAGCTGCGTGACTGCGATTAAGAGCGGACGCGTGCCGTCCGGGCGCGTCAGTCCCTCCAAAGCCGCCTCCATCATCGGAATTGTTCCGGACGCATGCAGATTGCACATATCAACATCCAAAGAGGATAACACCGCCATCGACTTTTTCACCGTGTTCGGAATATCGTGCAGTTTTAAATCTAAAAAGATTTTGTGACCGCGTTTTTTGATCTCGCGTACAATTGCAGGACCTGCTCCGTAAAAAAGCTCCATCCCGATCTTGACATACGGCTTTTCCTCCCGGAATAGGTCCAAAAAATCCATCACTTTCCGCTCTCCCGGGAAATCACATGCAATAATAACATCCTTGCTCATCTGTGCGCTCCTCCTATAATTTCACTTAAATTTTTAATTCCGTAATTCTCCATCACCTGCGGCAGTTCCTCTATGATGTCGCGGCAGGCATAGGGATTGACTAAATTCGCCGCGCCGACCTCAACCGCTGTCGCACCGGCAAGCATCATCTCAATAACATCCTCCGCACTGCACACACCGCCCATTCCGATGATCGGAACAGACACTGCCTCATAGACCTGATACACCATCCGAACCGCTACCGGGAAGATAGCGCTCCCGGAAAAGCCGCCCATTTTATTAGCAATCACCGGCTTTTTGCTCTTTAAATCAATCCGCATTCCCATCAGCGTGTTAATAAGACTGATTCCGTCTGCACCGGCATCCTCGCATGCCTTTGCAATTGATACAATATCGGTCACATTCGGACTTAATTTCATGTAAACCGGCTTTTTGGTCACTGCTTTTACTGCCCTGGTAACCGCTGCCGCCTCCTTGGGATCTGTGCCAAAGCTCATACCGCCGTTATGCACATTCGGACAGCTGATATTTACTTCTAAAATTCCAACCTGCTCCTCCCGGTCAAGCTTCGCACAGCAATCTGCATATTCATCTAATGAAAATCCGCTGACATTTGCAATCACCGGCTTGTGAAAGCATTTGGAAAGCTTGGGGAGTTCCTCGGAAATCACTTTCTCTACCCCCGGATTCTGCAATCCGACCGAATTAATCAGTCCTCCGGTGCACTCGGCAATCCGCGGTGTCGGATTGCCAAAGCGCGGCTCTTTCGTTGTCCCCTTAAAGGAGAACGAACCCAGCATATTAATATCGTAAAGTTCTGCAAACTCATATCCAAATCCGAATGTTCCGCTTGCCGGAATCACCGGATTGGAAAGGGTGAGTCCGCTTAAAGTTACTTCGCATCCCACAGAATTTCCCCCCTTTCCAGAACCGGTCCGTCCTTACAGATTCGTTTATTTCCATAAAGCGTTTTGCAGCTGCATCCCATGCATGCTCCAAAGCCGCACCCCATCCGTTCCTCAAAACTGAATTGTCCGTCTAATTCGCTTGTTTCATAAACGGCACGAAGCATTGGGAGAGGTCCGCAGCAGCAAAGCGAATCTCCCTCCGGAATATCTGAAAGAACATCTGTCACAAAACCCTTTGTTCCAATCGAACCGTCTGCCGTTGCCACCTCTGTCCGAATCCCCAGCTTTTGAAATTCTTCAATATAAAAGCTTTCCTCGCGCCGGTTAAAGCCTAACACGGCAATCGGCTCTTTGCCTGCCTGAATCAGACATTTTGCAAGGTAATACATCGGCGGAACACCAATGCCGCCGCCAATTAAAACCGGGTGCTGTCCGCACTTTTCCACGGAAAATCCGTTTCCTAAGCCGGTGAGAACATCCAGTGTTTTCCCTTTTGGATAGCCTGCCATGGCTTCTGTACCCTTGCCGACCGTCTTATAAAGGATGGTGATTTCACCATCTTCCAGATCGCACACCGAAATCGGACGGCGCAGATAAAATCCGTCTAACAAAAGATTAATAAATTGTCCCGGTGCGGTAATGGCAGAGGTATCTCCCAAAAGCTTCATCCGATAAATTTTTTCCGCAATCTGCTGATTTTCTAAAATCGTGTAGATTCCCTGTTTCAAATCGTTTCTCCTTTCCTCCAGACCATCCGTCCGTCTGCAACCGTTGCAAGGCAGACACCAAATGCCTTTCTCCCGGAAAAGGGCGTACTTCTGCCCTGGGAGAAGAACTCGTCTGTGTTTATCTTATATTCTGTATCTAAATCATAAATCGTGATATTTGTACGCTTTCCGACCGCAAAGTCCTGCCCTAACCCAAACCGTCGGTTTGGGTTCTCGTGCATCAGCTGCACAAGCCGTTCCATCGGCAGAATACCGGGACGCACTAATTCGGTATACAGCATTGGGAATGCCGTCTCCAATCCGACAATGCCCATGGCGCTTTTTTCTAAGCCGCGGCTTTTTTCCTCCGCGGAATGCGGTGCATGATCGGTTGCGATCATATCAATTGTTCCGTCCAAAACACCGGCAATCAGCGCCTGCTGATCCTCCTTTGACCGTAGGGGCGGATTCATTTTAAAACGTCCGTCCTCGCATAAATCGTCCTCACATAAAATCAGATAATGCGGCGCTGTCTCGCAGGTGACATCCACCCCCGCATCCTTTGCCCGGCGGATCAGCTCCACACTTTCTTTTGTAGAAATGTGGCAGACATGATAGGCACAGCCGGTTTCCTTTGCAAGCCGCAAATCACGCGCAATCTGCCGCCACTCGCTCTCGGAGGAAATGCCGCGGTGTCCGTGTTCCTTTGCATACCGTCCGGCATGGATATAACCCCCAAAAAGGAGTGCGTTATCCTCACAATGCGCCGCTATGATTTTTCCGCATTTTTTTGCCTGCTCCATAGCAGAACGCATCATGCTTTCCGACTGCACACCCCGGCCGTCATCCGAAAAGGCAACAACCGATTCCGCTAATGCCTGAAAATCCGAAAGCTCCTTGCCCTGCTCTCCCTTGGTGATTGTTCCGTAGGGAAAGACCGGAATGTACGCATCCCTCCGGATTGCAGAAAGCTGCGGCTCTAAATGCTCTAAGGAATCCGGTGCAGGAGAGAGATTCGGCATGGTGCAGACAGCGGTATAACCGCCGTGTGCCGCCGCTTTCGACCCGGTTTTGATCGTTTCCTTATAGGAAAATCCAGGCTCTCTGAAATGCACATGTACATCAATCAAACCGGGCAGGATTACCGCGCCGGAAAAATCGAGCGTTTCCGCTCCGGTCGCATCCTGAACACTCTCACAGATCACACCGTCCTCTAAAAAGAGCGGTTCTTCGCAGAATCGGTTGTTCTTCCAGACTCTTGCGCCTGTTATTATTTGTTTCATATTACCTGATATCCTCCACTGCAATCACTTCTGTCTCATTCGGGGTATAACCCTTTTCCATCACGCTGACCAGTGCGCCGGCAGTATCTAAGGAGGTCAGGAGCGAAACCGAGCATTCCGCCGCCGTTCTTCTGATCTGGAATCCGTCACTGTGATCGTTATTGCCCTTTTTCGGAATATCAATCATCAGATCCAACATACCGCTCCGGATCACATCCTGCACATTCGGCACACCTTCGGAAATCTTTTTGGAACGCTGCACCCGGATACCGTTTTTCTCTAAGAAATCCGCCGTTCCGGAAGTTGCGATAAATTTGCAGTGCATTGCCGCCATCCGCTTTGCCAGGGGCAGGAATGCCTCCTTATCCCGGTCGCAGACGGTAACTAAAATATTTGCGCCCGGCTCCGGAATCGTTGTTCCGGCAGCGGTAAAGCCTTTATAAAGCGCCTGCATAAAGTCATGTCCGACTCCTAAAACCTCTCCTGTCGAGCGCATTTCCGGTCCTAAGCTGACCTCCACACGCGGCAGCTTTTCAGTGGAGAATACCGGTACTTTGACTGCGATTGTATTGGTCTTTTCTGCAATGCCGGTCTGATACCCCATATCGCGGAGTTTTTCTCCGAGCATAATCCGTGTTGCAATATCAATGACCGGTACATTCGTCACCTTTGTGATGTACGGAACTGTCCGGCTGGAACGCGGATTTACTTCGATAATATAAAGCTCGTCACGGTATTCAATAAACTGAATATTGATCATTCCGATAACCTTTAATTCCAAAGCGATCCGATAGGTGACATCCTTGATTTTCTCAATGATATGCTCCGGCACATGCTGCGGCGGATAGATGGAGATGGAATCTCCCGAATGCACACCGGCGCGCTCCAAATGCTCCATGACACCCGGAATCAAGACATCCTCGCCATCGCAGATCGCATCCACCTCTAATTCTCTGCCGCCCAGATAGCGGTCGATCAGAACCGGATTTTTGTGATCCTTATGGAATGCGTCGGTTAAATAGCGGACAAGCTCCGGTTCGCTTGCCGTAATTTCCATGCCCTGACCGCCCAAAACATAGGATGGGCGAACCAAAAGCGGATATTCCAGGCGTGCCGCCTCGCGTACACCTTCCTCCACCGACCAAACAGCCTTTCCTTTCGGGCGCTTGATCTGCAATTCCTCCAGCAGTTCATCAAACTTCTCCCGATCCTCTGCCTCATCTATATATTTCGGCTGTGTTCCCAAAATCGGAACATTTTTCTCGGCTAAAAAGTTTGCAAGCTTAATTGCCGTTTGTCCTCCGAACTGCAAAATCACGCCGTCCGGCTTTTCCAGCTCAATAATATTATAAACATCTTCCTCGGTCAGCGGTTCAAAATAAAGCTTGTCCGAAGTGTCGAAATCGGTGCTGACCGTTTCCGGGTTATTATTCACAATAATTGTTTCAATGCCTGCCTGCTTTAAGGAAAATACGCTATGCACACTGCAATAGTCAAACTCAATTCCCTGTCCGATCCGGATTGGTCCGGAACCAATTACAATCACCTTTTTCCGGTCTGATGGTGTTGCCTCATTTTCCTGATCGTAGGTGGAATAATAATAAGGAGAAACCGCCTCAAACTCTCCGGCGCAGGTATCTACCATTTTATAAACCGGAAGAATCCCCCATGCTTTACGCTTTTCTAAAATCTCATCTGCACCGCAGCCCATCAAAAGCGCCATGCCCTTATCTGAAAAGCCCATCTTTTTATAGCGGCGCATCTGTTCCTCTGTGATTTCGGAAAGCGGAATTTCCTTTAAGGCTTCTTCTGCGTCCACAATATTTTTGATTTTCTCTAAGAAGAACATATCCATGCCGGTCAATTCGGAAATTTTTTCTAACCGGTAATTCCGGCGAATCAGCTCTGCCAAGTCGAACAAACGCTCATCATCCGGCACAATCACACGTTCGCGCAGTTCCATACTGGTGCGGTTTTTCGAGCTTTCGCGCTCTAAGTTATACTGTCCGATTTCAAGCGAACGCACACCCTTTAAAAGCGATGCCTCCAGGCTGTTTCCAATCGCCATCACCTCACCGGTTGCCATCATTTTAGTCCCCAGGCTGCGCTTTGCACCAAAGAATTTATCAAACGGCCATTTCGGAATTTTCGTTACCACATAGTCAAGCGCCGGCTCAAAGCATGCATAGGTTTTTCCGGTAACCGCGTTTACAATTTCATCCAGGGAGTACCCCAAAGCAATTTTTGCACTAATCCGGGCAATCGGATAGCCGGTGGCTTTGGATGCCAATGCCGAGGAACGGCTCACACGCGGATTAATTTCAATGACCGCATACTCAAAGCTATTCGGATTCAAAGCAAACTGCACATTGCAGCCGCCCTTAATTTCAATCGAATTAATAATATCAATTGCCGCTTTCCGGAGCATTTGATATTCCTTATCTGCTAAGGTCAGCGCCGGAGCAACCACGATCGAATCTCCGGTATGTACCCCGACCGGATCGATATTTTCCATGCTGCAAACGGTGATACAGCTGCCCTTTGCATCCCGGATGACTTCAAATTCAATTTCCTTCCAACCCTTAATGGATTTTTCCAAAAGCACCTGACCCACACGGCTTAAGTGCAGTCCCTGGGAAAGAATTTCCACTAACTGCGCCTCATCCTCGGCAATACCGCCGCCTGTTCCGCCAAGCGTGTATGCCGGGCGCACAATCACCGGGTAACCGATGGATTTTGCAAAGGCGATACCAGATTCCACATCTGTCACAATTTCACTCGGTGCAATCGGCTGATTGGTTCTCTGCATTAATTCTTTAAAGCTTTCCCGATCCTCGCCCTCTTTAATGGACGCAATGGATGTTCCAATTACCTTGATATTGTACCGGTCTAAAATCCCTCGGTCGTAAAGCTCACAGGTCATATTCAAACCGGTTTGTCCGCCCATGCCTGCAATGATGCTGTCCGGACGTTCCTTTTCAATAATTTTTTCCAAATATTCAATCGTCAGCGGTTCGATATAGGTTCTGGTTGCCATGCCGCGATCGGTCATAATCGTTGCCGGGTTGGAATTGACCAGAATGACCTCAATCCCCTCCTCCCGAATTGCCTGGCAGGCCTGCGTTCCGGAATAATCAAATTCCGCCGCCTGACCAATGACAATCGGACCGGAGCCGATGACTAAAACTTTTTTGATGGATGTATCTAATGGCATTTTTGTCCCTCCTATTTCTCACACAAGCTTAAAAACCGATCAAAGATAAACCCGGTATCCAAAGGTCCGGGGCACGCCTCCGGGTGGAACTGCACGCTCGCAACCGGCAGCGTTTTATGTGCAATTCCCTCACAGGTTTTATCGTTGACATTCACAAAGGTTTCCTCCACCTCATCCGGCAGATCGGATACAATATAGTTATGGTTCTGCGAGGTGATAAACACCTTTTGGGTGGCACGGTCCAAAACCGGCTGATTGCCGCCGTGGTGTCCGAATTTTAATTTTTTCGTTTTTGCCCCCAAGGCAAGTCCGATAATCTGATGTCCCATGCAGATTCCGCAAACAGGAACTTTTCCGATCAAAGCTTTGACCGTATCCACTGTTCCCGGTGCATCCTCCGGGTCGCCCGGACCGTTTGACAAAAAGACTAAATCCGGCTGAATGCTCAAAATTTCTTCCGCGCTGACCGTTGCCGGGAATACTGAGATCCGGCAATCGCGCTCCTCTAAGCTTCTTAAAATTCCCTCTTTTGCACCCATATCGATAAAGGCAACGTGGCGCGTACCCTTGCGGTTCATCTGATAGGCTTCCTTGGTGGTGGTTCTTAAAATGACATCCTTGTTATCAAGCGCGCAAATTTTTTTGCGGACTTCTTCCTCCGAAAGCTCCTCTGCTGTGATGATTCCTCGCATCACGCCGTGGTTTCTTAAAATTTTTGTAAGCGCACGCGTGTCAATCCCCTCTAAGCCGACCACACCCTGCTGCTTTAAAAACGCGTCCAGGGTCATTTCGTTTCGGAAATTGGAGGGGCAATCACACTTTTCCCGGACAACAAATGCGGTCAGATTCGCCCGGTCTGCCTCCATATCCTCTAAATTGATTCCGTAGTTTCCAATGAGCGGAAATGTCATCACCACAATCTGCCCTGCATAGGACGGATCGGTCAGCGTTTCCTGATAGCCGGTCATGCCGGTGGTAAAGACAACCTCGCCGACCGCTTCTTTCTTTGCTCCGAACAGGCTGCCGCAAAAAACTGCGCCGTTTTCTAAAATGAGTCTTGCTTTCATGCTCTTTCGCCCTTCTTTCCCTGATTAAAAGAAAAGTGACAACAGGAAATAACTTTCCCATTGTCACTTCATTGTCACAAAATGAAAAAACAAAAAAGAGAGAGAACAAAGACTGCGCCGGATTGTATTTTCAACTTTGGCATGGTTCTGCTCCTCTCGTGTTTTCTTCAGTATATTATAACACGAAAAAGCCGCGCTTGTCAATCCCCCATTTACAATTTTTACATTATGACAAAATAATCTAAGGAATTGCAGAAATCTTTTTACAACTTTCCGGACTTCTGATTAAGATGATTTCTTTTCCGATCACCTTGATATTCTCCCATGGAATCACATAGTCCTGCTCCTTGGAAAACAGCCGGAAAATTCCGTGTACCCTTGGCACAATCACTGAGCGGATCAGACCGGTTTCTAATTCCACATCCACATCATAAACAAACCCCAGCCGCTCTGCCGTGTCAATATCGATCACCTCGCGCTGTCTTAAATCATACCCTTTTACCATACTTCTCACCACCTAAAAATCAGACATATTTTCGCATGTGCTTTAGCGCACTTTTTTCCAGCCTGGATACCTGCGCCTGACTGATTCCGATTTCCTCTGCCACCTCCATCTGCGTTTTGCCGCGGAAAAACCGGAGCGTCAGAATATGCTTTTCGCGATCGTTTAAATGCTTCATTGCCTCCTCCAAGGCGATGCTCTCCAACCAGTTTTCGTCCGTGTTCTTTTTATCGCGCACCTGATCCATCACATAAATTGCCTCGCCGCCGTCATGATAGATCGGCTCAAACAGGCTCACCGGATCGGCAATCGCATCCAGCGCAAACACAACCTCCTCCTTGGAAAGATCCAATTCCTTTGCAATCTCGGAAACGGTCGGCTCGCGGGAATTGGTATTGGTCAGCTTTTCCTTAACATAAAGCGCCTTATAAGCAATATCCTTTAGCGACCGGCTCACACGGATTGCATTATTATCCCGGAGATACCGCCGGATCTCGCCTATGATCATCGGAACGGCATAGGTGGAGAACTGAACATTCTGCTCCAGATCGAAATTATCGATTGCCTTAATCAGACCGATACATCCGACCTGAAACAAATCGTCTGCATTTTCTCCGCGGTTATGAAACCGCTGAATCACACTTAACACTAAGCGCAGATTCCCTTTGACAAAGGTGTCCCTTGCCTCCTGATCGCCCTTTTTAATTTTCTGAAATAATTCGTTTTTTTCCTCTCTGGAAAGCACCGGCAAAGACGCCGTATTAACACCGCAGATTTCTACCTTGTTTATCAAGTTAATTCCCCCTGTTGTGAAAATTTCGGAAATGCTTTGATTTCCTATGTACTTTGATAAACCTCACTGGTAGTATCTCCGTCCGGCGGTTAATTCATACGGGAAATTTCTTTTTTCAGACGGTTGATAATTCTTTTTTCCAGCCGGGATATGTAGGACTGGGAAATTCCTAATAAATCGGCAACCTCCTTTTGTGTTTTTTCCTCTTTTGCACCCAGTCCGAACCGCAGTCGGATAATCTGCTGTTCCCGTTCGGAAAGCTTGGATAGCGCAAGCGTTAAAAGCTTTCTGTCCACCTCGTCCTCAATACCGCGGTAAATCACGTCGCTTTCTGTTCCCAAAATATCCGAAAGCAAAAGCTCGTTTCCGTCCCAGTCCACATTCAGCGGCTCGTCAATCGAAACCTCCGACCGCTGATTCTGATTTTTCCGAAGATACATCAAAATTTCGTTTTCGATACACCGGGACGCATAGGTTGCAAGCTTAATATTTTTATCTGGCTTAAATGTGTTAATTGCTTTAATCAAGCCGATTGTCCCAATGGAGATCAAATCTTCCACATAAATTCCGGTATTCTCAAACTTTCGGGCAATATAGACCACCAGACGCAGATTCCGTTCAATCAGCGTCTTTTTCGCCCCTTCATCCTCCTGCATTCTTGCGATCAATTCATTCTCCTCCTCTTTTGTAAGCGGCTGCGGCAGCGCTTCACTGCCCCCGATATAGTAAATTCCACCCTCCTCGCAAAACCGTTCCAACAGCCTTGCAATCTGACTTTTTAATTTTCTAAATAATGCCCACACCTTTTGTTCCCTCTTTCTTTCCTGTTTCCGACAGCATTTTGCAGTGCAGAATTGCCGGATACTGCAATTGATTCCTGCTGATTGCCGCAACCGCATGTTCAATTCGTTTTTTGTCCACCCAAACCTCGTCCAGCCGGATTGCCGTGAGTGTTCCGGCTGAATCAACTGTATGATACGGAATAGATAAAATCCGCTCCCGTTCCACCCATTCTGAAAGATTCTTTTCGCATGCGCCCTTTCCGAACATTTTCTTTAAAACAGCCTCCTCAATCACGATTGCCGGCTGCTTTGTTTCCGGATCAAGGAGCATATTTCCGCTGTCATAAAAGCCGAGCAGCTTTGTTTTCTTTCCCTGACAGACCAGCTCAATTTCAGAAAACCTGCGTCCGGTACGGTTTCGGATCAGTCTTGCCAAGACGGAAATGGCAAGAAAGCCTGCAAAGGAGCAGAGAAAAAGCCGCGGTATTGTCAGATAATAAATGCCGTTTTTGATCATTCCTCCCTCATGCTGCATATCAAAATACAACAATCCGGAGATCAGAAAGGATGCCGTCAGAAACACCGCTCCGCGCTTTAAAAATTCTAGAGGACGAACCGGATAAAATGCAACAAAAATCATGACCGCACCCAAGCCAACCTCCAGTATGACCGCGGCAGGGACGCGCAAATCCGGGAGGAAAAGAAGCACGCCCCCAATGCCGCCGCAGATTCCGGAAAGAATTGCCCGGAACAGCTTTACCGGCACAGCGCAAAGCGCCGCCGTCAGCTCAATTAATAGAAAATCCATCATCATATTGATGAGAAATAAAATATCTAAATATACCGTCACAAGCTGTATCCCCCTCTTTTGATTTTATTATACTAAAGATTGTATAAATATTTTGTCAAATCCGATTGTTGAATTTTGACAACCCACCGACCGGAACAGACAAAACCAAACGAAAGCCACCCCCTCTCGTCAGCAACATGCAAAATTTTTCCCGCATTTTGACATATGCACAGAGAAAAAGCAATCAAAAAAATAGACATTTCGATTTTGCTCTGCCTGTTTTTGCAGTTCTTTCCGGTTTGTTTTTTTACTATAATAAATAATAAACTGACAATCCCTCAGTCACCTGCCGGTGACAGCTCCCTTTGCTCAAGGGAGCCTGTTGGCAGATACAACTGTAAATCATTGTTTTCTGTATGTTGTATGAATGTCAACTGCAAACAGAAACCAATTGCACTTATAAAAGGCTCCCTTGAGCAAAGGGAGCTGGCGGCGCAAGCCGACTGAGGGATTGTTCCAAAACACATTCCCGATAGGAGGCAACCAGATGAGTCAATATGCCATTCCCATTTTATTTATTTTAATTTTAGTCTCGGCGCTCTATCGCCATGTGCCTGTTTACAGCACTTTTTTAGAGGGGGCAGAGGAGGGGATGAAAACCGTCTGGAGTATTTTCCCGGCGATGCTTGCTATGCTTACCGCCGTTTCTATGCTCCGGGCATCCGGTGCGTTTTCCTGGCTTTTATCGCTCCTGTCCCCGCTTACCAAGCGGTTTTCCATTCCGGAGGAGATACTCCCCTTAGCGCTTATGCGCCCCCTTTCCGGCAGCGGCGCTTTAGGGATTCTTTCCGACCTGCTTTCACGTTTTTCTCCCGACAGCGACACCGGCAGGATTGCCTCCGTTCTGATGGGTTCGACCGAAACCACCTTTTACACCCTGTCTGTATATTTTCGCCGGACAAGGGTAAAATACACAAAAAAGATTATTCCGGCGGCGCTTTTGGGAGATCTTGCCGGACTTCTTGCCGCTGTTCATTTTTCCCGGATTTTTTAGGATAATTGTTGCATTTTAATCAGGAATATGATAAAATGAAAAAAAACAAAGGAGAACCAAGCTATGAATATCAACGATTATTACAAACAGGACGGCGAACATCCATTAGACCGGATTTTGCCGGATGGCGGTTTCTGTGCCATTTTCCGGACCATGGCATTTGTAGGAGACAGTCTTTCCTCCGGCGAATTTCAGACAGTGGACGAAAGCGGAGCATACCACTATTATGACCGCTATGATCATTCCTGGGGTCAGTATATTGCAAGAATGACCGGCTGCAAGGCATATAATTTCTCCCGCGGCGGCATGACGGCAAAGGAATATATGGAGAGCTTTGCAGATCAATGCGGCTTTTGGGAGCATGACAAAGCCGCACATGCATATGTGATCGCTCTGGGTGTGAACGATCTTTTAAATGCCAACCAAGAGCCTGGACAGGCAAGCGATTATTTAGAGGAAAAGGATACCTTTGCATGCTTCTACGGAAAGCTGATACAAAAATTAAAAACCATCAGCCCGGACGCGAAATTCTTCTTCATGACCATGCCGCGCGAAAGTACAGAGGAAGAACCCAAAAAGGCCGTACATGCAAAACTGCTTTATGATTTTGCAAACATCTTTGACAACTCCTATGTGCTTGATTTTTACCGCTATGCACCGGTTTATGATGAAACCTTTAAGAAAAACTTCTATTTTAACGGTCATATGAATCCGGCAGGCTATCTCCTGACCGCAAAGATGGCTGCATCCTATATTGACTACATCATCCGGAACAATTCCAAGGATTTTTACACAGCAGGATTAATCGGCACAGGAATCAATCCGGGGGCGCTATAATTCTATTTCTCTAAAAATTGTGAATAGTTTGAGAATTTTTTAACAATTTTTCATGATTTTCAAAGAATGACTTGAAATTTTCCCTCTTTTGAGGTACAATAAAAACATCAGGTATATATTTCATATACCGCAGGAGTAAATAAAAAAGGAGTTGCTTAACAATGTTAAACAAAAAAAGTGTAGAAGACGTTGCAGTAGCAGGAAAAAGAGTTCTGGTACGCTGTGATTTTAACGTGCCGCTGGACGCAGACAGAAATATTACCGACGAAACAAGAATCGACGGCGCACTGCCGACCATTCAGTATTTAATCAGGAACAACGCAAAGGTGATCCTCTGTTCTCATATGGGCAAACCAAAGGGCGAGCCGAAGCCGGAGCTTTCCTTAGCGCCGGTTGCAAAGAAGCTTTCTGAAAAGCTTGGAAAGGAAGTCATTTTTGCAGCAGATGACAATGTTGTCGGCGAAAATGCAAAAAAAGCAGTTGCTGAAATGAAGGACGGCGACGTTGTTCTTTTGGAAAACACCCGTTACCGCGCTGAAGAAACAAAGAACGTAGATACCTTCAGCGAGGAATTAGCATCCTTAGCAGACATTTTCGTTAATGATGCATTCGGAACAGCACATCGTGCACACTGCTCCAATGTCGGTGTTACAAAATATTTAAAGACAGCTGTTGCAGGCTATCTGATTCAAAAGGAAATCGAATTTTTAGGAAACGCTGTCAACAATCCGGAGCGTCCGTTTGTTGCAATCCTGGGCGGTTCTAAGGTTTCTTCTAAAATTTCCGTTATCAACAACCTGTTAGAAAAGGTTGATACCTTAATTATCGGCGGCGGTATGGCTTATACCTTTATCAAGGCGCTGGGCGGCAATGTCGGTAATTCCCTCTTAGAGGAAGATTATTTAGACTATGCAAAAGAAATGATGGACAAGGCAAAGGCAAAGGGCGTTTCGCTCCTGATTCCGGTAGATACCGTTGTTGCAAAAGAATTTTCCAATGACGCAGAGCATAAAACGGTTGACCGCGGTCAGATTGAAGACGGCTGGGAAGGCTTAGATATCGGCGAAAAGACCATCAAGCTTTATTCTGACGCAATCCGTTCTGCAAAGACAGTTGTCTGGAACGGTCCGATGGGCGTATTTGAAATGCCGACCTTTGCAAAGGGTACCAACGCAATCGCACAGGTATTAGCTGAAATCGATGCTGTTACCATCATCGGCGGCGGCGACAGCGTTGCAGCAGTTAATCAGGCAGGGCTCGGCGACAAGATGACCCATATCTCCACAGGCGGCGGCGCGTCCTTAGAGTTCTTAGAGGGCAAGGAGCTGCCGGGTATCGTAGCATTAAACGACAAATAAGAGAGGAGAATTTACCATGGGAAAATATATTATTGCAGGAAACTGGAAAATGAACAAGCTGCCGAGCGAAACCTACGATTTCGTAAAATCTGTTGCAGAAGCAACCAAGGGCGCAGCTTGCGAGGTTGTATGCTGTACACCTTATGTTTGCTTAGCAGAGGCAATCCGCGCTGCAAAGGACACACATGTAAAAATCGGCGCTGAAAATCTGCACTTTGAGGATAAGGGCGCATTCACCGGCGAGGTAAGTGCGGACATGCTCAAGGATTTGGGTGTTGACTATGTGATCATTGGTCACTCGGAGCGCAGACAGTATTTTGCAGAAACAGACGAAACCGTTAATTTAAAAACAAAGAAAGCATTGGAAAAGGGACTTCTTCCGATCGTATGCGTGGGCGAAAGCTTAGAACAGCGCGAAGCCGGCATCACAATGGATCTGATTGCAATTCAGATCAAAAAGGCATTTGCCGGACTTTCCGCAGAAGATGCAAAGAAGGTTGTTGTTGCATATGAGCCGATCTGGGCAATCGGAACAGGAAAAACTGCAACCGCAGAGCAGGCAGAAGAAGTTTGCGGCGGTATCCGCAAAATCTTAGCAGAGCTTTACTGCGACAAATGTGCTGCTGAAATCACCATCCAGTATGGCGGCAGCATGAACGCAAAAAATGCAGCAGAGCTTTTAGCAAAGGAAAACATTGACGGCGGCTTAATCGGCGGAGCGTCTCTGAAAACAGAGGACTTCTCCATCATTGTTGCAGCTGCAAAATAAAACACACATCATGCAGGATTGGCAGAAATGTCAATCCTGTTCGTAAGTTACGGAGGTTATTATGGCAAAGAATCCAATTGCCCTGATCATTTTAGATGGTTACGGCATCAATGAAGCAACTGAGGGAAATGCAATCAAAGCGGCAAAGACTCCGAATCTTGACCGCTATTTTGCAGACTACCCAAACACAATTTTATATGCCAGCGGCATGAGCGTTGGTCTGCCGGACGGACAGATGGGAAACTCTGAAGTCGGACACACCAACATCGGCGCAGGCCGTGTGGTTTATCAGGAATTAACCAGAATCACAAAATCAATCACAGACGGAGACTTCTTCTCCAACGAGGCTCTTTTAGGCGCTGTGGAAAACTGCAAAAAGCACAATTCCGCGCTGCACCTCTTAGGTCTTTTATCCAGCGGCGGTGTGCATAGTCATATTGAGCATTTATTCGGACTGATTGATTTAGCACGCAAAAACGGACTGGAAAAGGTTTACGTCCACTGCGTGATGGACGGACGTGACGTTTCTCCGACCTCCGGTGTGGAATTTCTTTCCAAGCTTCAGGAAAAGCTTGCAGAAGCGAAGATCGGAAAGATCGCCACTGTGATGGGACGTTACTATGCAATGGACCGTGACACCAACTGGAACCGTGTGGTAAAAGCATACGATGCGATGGTAAAGGGCGAGGGACATCTGGTTTCCGACCCGATTGCCGCTGTGAAAGAATCCTATGAGACCAAGGACGAAAATGGCAGTCTCTTAACCGACGAATTTATTCTGCCGATGGTGGTAACCGAAAACGACGCGCCGACTGCAAAAATTGAAGAAAACGATTCCATCGTTTGCTTTAACTTCCGCCCCGACCGCGCAAGAGAAATCACAAGAACCTTTGTAGATCCGGAATTTACAGGCTTTGCAAGAGACTATATGCCGCTTTACTATGTCTGCATGACACAGTATGACGCAAGCATGCCAAATGTTCACGTTGCATTCAAGCCGGAAAAGCTGAAAAATACCTTTGGCGAATATATTTCTTCAAAAGGACTTCATCAGCTGCGGATTGCAGAAACAGAAAAATATGCGCATGTTACCTTCTTCTTTAACGGCGGTGTGGAAAATGTTTATGACGGCGAGGATCGCAAGCTGATCCCCTCTCCAAAGGTTGCAACCTACGATATGCAGCCGGAAATGAGCGCCTATTTAGTGGCAGATGCATGTGTGGATTTAATTAACCAGGATAAATACGACTGCATTATCTTAAACTTTGCAAACTGCGACATGGTTGGTCATACCGGTGTGTTCGAGGCGGCTGTCAAGGCTGTCGAGGCTGTGGATGAGTGCTTGGGTAAAGTTGTTGACGCATTAATGGCAAAGAACGGAAAGGTTCTGATTACTGCTGACCATGGCAACGCAGACTGTATGTTTGATCCGTCTACCCACGCTGTCTTTACGGCTCACACCACCAACCCGGTTCCGCTGATTGTGATGGGCGCCGGTGATGTCAAGCTGCAAAAAGGCAAGCTTTGCGACTTAGCTCCGACCATGCTGGATTTGATGAATTTAGAAAAGCCGGCAGAGATGACCGGCGAAAGTCTGATTGTAAAATAGGCAAAATTCACGGAATTTGCACGAAAAATTCCTGTTTTTTGCAAAAAATTGCTGGAATTCAAAAAAAGTATTGACAAATTTTTAATTTGTGCTACAATAGAGATAAATTCAGTAGTAAAACAAAGGCGTTTTACGGGAGAGAGTTTCTCCTGTAAAGCGCCTTTTTGTATTTTAAAGGAGGAATATCTTATGGTAACAGAAATTTTTGCTTCAAACGTATTCAATCTTTCGGTCATGAAAGAGCGTCTGCCGAAAAAGACCTTTCAGTCTCTGGAGCATACCATCCGCGAGGGCGCTGCATTAGATCCGGGTGTTGCAGAGGTTGTGGCAAATGCGATGAAAGACTGGGCAATTGAAAAGGGCGCAACTCATTTTACACACTGGTTCCAGCCAATGACCGGCAGCACGGCAGAAAAGCACGACGCTTTCATCTCGCCGACTCCGGACGGAAAAGTCATTATGGAGTTTTCCGGCAAAGAGCTGATCAAGGGCGAGCCGGACGCGTCCAGCTTCCCCTCCGGCGGCTTGCGGGCAACCTTTGAGGCGCGCGGCTATACCGCTTGGGATCCGACCTCTTTTGCGTTTATCAAGGATCATTCCCTCTGCATTCCGACCACCTTCTATTCCTACACCGGCGAAGTGCTTGACAAGAAAACACCGCTTTTGAAATCTATGGAGGCAGTCAGCAAGGAGGCTCTTAGAGTTTTAAAATTCTTTGGGAGCGATGCGCAAAGAGTTATTTCCTACGTTGGTCCGGAGCAGGAATACTTCTTAGTGGACGCAGACGTATACAAAAAACGCAAGGATTTGATTCTGACCGGAAGAACGCTGTTCGGCGCAAAGCCGGCAAAGGGTCAGGAACTGGACGATCACTATTTTGGTACGCTGAAAGAACGGGTTTCCTCCTTTATGCGTGAATTGGATGAGGAGCTTTGGAAACTGGGTGTATTAGCAAAAACAAAGCATAACGAAGTTGCTCCGGCACAGCACGAATTAGCCCCGATCTTCACAATTGCAAATCAGGCATCCGACCACAACCAGCTGACCATGGAGATTATGAAAAAGGTTGCCGCAAGACATCACTTAGTATGCCTGCTGCATGAAAAACCGTTTGACGGTGTAAACGGCTCCGGTAAGCACAACAACTGGTCTATCGGCACAAACACCGGTGAAAACCTCTTAAAGCCGGGCAAAAACCCGATTGCAAACAAAAAGTTCCTGTTGTTCTTATCCGCGGTTATTAAGGCAGTGGACGAATACGGCGATCTGCTCCGGGTATCGGTTGCAACCGCAGGAAACGACCACCGTTTAGGTGCAAACGAAGCACCGCCGGCAATTGTATCTATGTTCCTGGGCGATCAGTTAGAGCGCGTTTTATCCGCTCTCCGGGACGGAAAAACCTCTGTGGAGGAGGTATCCTCTTTCTTAGAAACCGGTGTTGTTTCCATTCCGGCAATCCGCAAGGATACCACCGACCGGAACAGAACTTCTCCGTTTGCCTTTACCGGAAACAAATTTGAATTCCGTATGCCGGGTTCTTCACAGTCGATTGCAGGTATCAACATTGT
>CAKSJF010000017.1 GCA_934462945.1 uncultured Clostridia bacterium
AATCCGAAGAACGCGAGCTGATCAGCCGGATTGAGGGAGAAAGCTGCGAAAAGGCAAGCCATATCACCTATCTGACCGGAGAACGGTGGAGCGGCGGCTCTTGCATGGAAATGCACCGGGGAGACGACGCACCGGAGGAGGAATACCGGATTGATTATCCGGTTTGCGTTCCGGCAGAGGGCATGTACCGTTTAACTGCATTTGCAGGCTATGGGCAGTGGTTCAGTCCGGCAAAGGTTCGGGTGAATGGCGAAACCTATTCCTTAACCGCATTATCAACAGACGGACTGTATGTGGATCAGACGGCAAAAATCCGGCTGCATGCCGGAGAAAATCTCATTTCCTTTACAGTGACAGATCATCGGGCGGCAGATACGCAGTATTGCTTTCATATGGACTATTTTGATTTGGAATGGATCAAGGATACATGGAATCTTTGTCAGCCGCTCCGCTTAGAGGGCGAATGCTTTACGGATGCAGTGCAGGCAATGCAGTTAACCCAAAGCTGGAATGCCGCAAGCCTGGATTTTAGCAGACTAAGCGGAAGGAACGGCTTGAAAATGGAAAGCGCCAAAACTCCACCGCAGACAGTCTATCATATGAACGCGGAAAAGAGCGGATATTATCAGCTTTCTATGGTATGCAGCCCATTAGATGATCCGGTCACCTATTGCCAGATGAAAATGACGGTAAACGGACATGAATATCTGCTGGATGCAGACCATACAGAAAAAACGTCTGACGAGAGCTTTTCCTGTGACGGAAAATTCGGATATTACCAATATAACGGATTGGTTTATTTGGAGCAGGGCGAAAACGAGATCACTCTTTCACCGATTGCGGCAAGAACCTGGGATCAGATGTACTATTTCTACCTGGACTATTTCGATTTTACCTATCAGGAGCCGGAAAATCCGGTGCTTCTCGGAAAACAGTATCTGAAAGAGGGGGCAAGTGAAAAGCTTGTCATTCGTGTGCCGGCAGACGCTTTAACCGAAGCGGTTCAAATAGAAAGCGGGAATCCGGAGATTATAAGCGTTTCGGATCACTGGATTTATGCGAATAAGCCTGGGAAAACAATACTGACGGTAAGTCTTTCAGACGGACGAAAAACAGAGCTTCCCATGACAGTCTATGCAGAAAACGGACTGGCGCTTTCAGAGAACGGAGCGATTGAAAATTATTCCGGCAATTTGCAGACAGTTCAGCAATATCATGCGGAATACCAGCAGGAGGAAAGCGGTATTAAACGGCTAAAAGAGGTGCAGAAGGAAACACTATTTCTTCTTCCTGGAATGTTCCGGAATTTAAATAAACAAAACAATCAAACATTGATGCTATGGGATGATGCGCAAAGACCCATTTTCCCGGCAATACAGAATTAGGAGGACATAGGAGTATGAAAAGAATAATTGCAATGACACTTGCAGCTGCGTTTGCGTTTGGAGCTGTTTCCGGCTGCGGAGAAAAAAAGCAGACGGCAATCACAAAGGACGGTAAGGTGTTTTTATCTGTCGGAAACTGGCCGGATTCTGAGGCAAATCCGGAAGGCTACAAGTCTATGATGGAACGGAAGGCTGCCTTTGAGGAAAAATATCCGGACATTGAAATTTCGCCGGATACCTACGAATATGATGTGCAGACCTTTGCTGCAAAGGCAGAGGGGGAGACGCTTCCGATTATCTACACAACCCATTTCACCGAGGCAAAGAAAATTATCGAAATGGGATATTCAGCAGACATTACCGATGCAATGAAAAAGCATGGGTATTATGATGTTGTTTCGGAGGAGCTGATGAATGAGGTTTCAAAGGACGATAAGGTTTATTTAATTCCGTCTCAGGTATATACGCTTGGTTTGGTGATGAATTTAAGCCTGTTCCGCGAGGCAGGACTGATGAATCCGGACGGCTCGCCGCAGTTCCCGGAAACCTTTGATGATGTGCGCACCATGGCAAAAACTATCCATGATAAGACCGGAAAAGCCGGATTCCTGTTCCCGACCACACAAAACGGCGGCGGCTGGAATTTTACAGATCTTGCATGGAATTTCGGCGGTACTTTTATGAAAGAAAACGGAGATAAATGGGAATCTGATTTTAACCAGGGTACAACTGATGCACTCCAGTGGTTAAAGGATATGATGTGGGAGGACGGTTCTTTGCCGTCAACTACACTTATCAATCAGGAAGATGCGATGAAGCTGGTTGGAACAGACCAGGCGGCAATGGCATTTGCACATCCGGCTCAGGTTAACAGCCTTTATACAGCCTATGGTATGAGCAGAGATAACATTGGTTATGCGAAAATGCCGGCAGGACCTGCGCGCCATGTAACCTTAATGGGCGGTTCGTTCTATGCAATCGCACCGCAGGCAACTCTGGAGCAGATTGACGCAGCATTCAAATGGCTTGAGTTTATCGGTGTGACTCCGAGTGCAGATTTGTCTGACGATACAAAGGAGAACCTAAGAAAAGACAAGGAATCTGAGAAAAATGAGGATAAAAGCATTATCGGTATCAAGGATCTTTCTATCTGGACAGACAAAGAAGCAACCCAAGACTATAAGAATCAGCTGATTGATGAATTCCGCAACATTGACGAAAAACAGATTGCGTCTTATAACGATAAGTCCGGAATTGAGTATCAGACAGAGGAAAAGCAGTGCGCACAGGATCTTTATAGCTTGTTAGACAGCTGCATCCAGGAGGTTTTAACCAACAAGGACGCAGACTGCAAGGCTGTTTTAGAAAAGGCAGCGTCTGATTTCCAGGCAAATTTCTTGAACAACATATAATGGGGGAATCGCGTTGAAGCTCGAAAGAAAGAAAAAAATCAACAACAATCCGTTTTTGCCGAACAGTCAGGACATCAGCGCGTGGATTCTGCTTTTGCCGGCGGTTTTGTGCATATACCTTTTTATCATCCGTCCGCAGGTGATGGGGGTATACTGGAGCTTTTTCAACATGAAAGGCTATAAGGTGCAGGAATTTGTCGGATTGGCAAACTACCGTCAGGTTATTTCGGATACGATGTTTGTAAAAACTATGTGGAACACATTCCAATATGTTCTTTGGTCACTGGTGTTAGGCTTTTTGCTTCCGATCTTTGTGGCAGTCATTTTAAACGAGTTAGTGCATGCGAGAAACACGTTTCGTTTTTGTACATACTTCCCGGCAGTATTGCCGGGAATGGCTGTCTCGCTTTTGTGGTACTTAATGTACTATCCGGATCAGGGCGGACTTTTAAACATGATCGGCTCGTGGTTTGGAATGAAGCCGTATGTATGGCTTCAGGATTCAAAAAACACGATCATGCTGATTGTCATCAGTATGACCTGGAACGGCTGCGGATCGACTGCAATTTACTATTTTGCAAGTCTCCAGGGTGTTTCAAGAGAACTGTATGAGGCGGCAATTATCGATGGAGCAGGCTTTATCAAGCGGTTCTTTACGGTTACTGTTCCGCATATTTCGGGAATTACCCTGCTGTTTTTGGTACGGCAGATTATCGGTGTATTTTCGATTATGGAGCAGCCGATGCAGATGACCGACGGCGGTCCGAACGGCGCGTCAAACACGCTCGGACTCTTAGCTTACAAATACGGCTTTGTCAGCATCAAGCCGCAGCTTGCTATGGCGGTCGGCGTCATTATGTTCCTGATCTTAATGGTATTCACGCTGTTCTATTTCTATTTAGACAAGAAAATTGAACGCGACTAAGGAGGTATGACAGCATGAAGAATATGGATAAGGGAATTTTAACAAATTCCGATATGAAAAAACCGAAATACAGGCTTTTGTATGCGCTCATGATGATTTTTATGATCGCATACTGCCTGATTTCGGTGCTGCCGGTGGTTTGGATCATGCTTTCCGGTTTTAAGGACGTCAAGGAAATGTACGCTGTTCCGGCAACGTTTCTTCCAAAAAAGATTGATCTGTCAAAGCTTGGAAAGGTATGGACGGAATTAAAATTTTACAAATATTACGGAAACACCTTTGTGATGGCGATTGGCGCAGTGGTTTTTAATATTGTTGTATCGGGTCTTGCCGGCTATGTGTTATCCCGGCTAAAACCAAAGGGAACAAAGCTGATGCTTGCTCTGATTTTCTGGATTATGCTTCTTCCGGGAACGATGAGTACCGTTCCTCTGTATATGGAGTTTAAGAGCATGCCTTTAATCGGGGTCAATCTGCTGGAAACCTACTGGCCGATCTGGCTGATGTCGGGTGCGAACGCATTTAACATTATTTTGTTTAAAAACTTCTTTGACGGCATCTCAAGCTCTCTGATTGAGGCGGCATGGATAGACGGTGCAAATAACACAAAAATTTTCTTTAAGATTATTATTCCGCTTTCCACTCCGGTCTTTATCGTTGTAGGAATGTTCACCTTTAACGGACAGATCGGAAACTTTTTCTGGCCATACCTCTTAATCTCGGCAAAGGAAAAAACGGTACTTGGCGTACAGCTTTATAAAATGAAAGCGTCAACCTACACCATGGATTATCAGATGCTTGCACTTCTGTTCTCAGTGATTCCGCAGATTATCATTTTTGCGATTTTCCAGAAACAGATTATGGGCGGCATCAATATCGGCGGAGTGAAAGGATAAAAGGAGGACAAATGAATGAAACAACAACTTCGTATTGTGATAGCGGTAATGTCTGTTATGCTGCTTTTTAGCGTTCATGTGTGTGCAAAGAATATCACACTGGAGGCAGAAAATTATTATACTGCAACAAGGAACTGGAGGGTACAAGGAGATGGTGCAAGAAGCGGCGGTAAATACTTATCTGTACAGTATACAGAAAACGGAAATGCAAATAACGTTGTCCGGTATAAGATTGAGGCAGAGGATGCTGGCTGGTATCTTCTGACCCTGCAAAGCACAGCATTAAATTTTCAGTTTTGCTCAAATTATACTGTGGTTATTAACGATACCAGGACGATTAATGCCAGAGAGGAGGGAAAAGAAACCTCCATCGGCGGAAGTAATGTCTGGAGTACGGTTGATTTAGGCTGTGTGTATCTGAACAAAGGTACAAACTACATGAAGGTGATTGCAAATGATCAGCGCGCGGCAGACAGTCAGATTTGCTTTTATCTGGATACCATTGCGTTTACAAAATCGATCTGGTGCGTCAGCGATGTGATCCCGGTGCGACCGGTGAACGTTTTTGAACGAAGCGATAATGTCACCTTTGAAATTAAAGCAAATTATCCGGAATCAACTGAGAAGAAACTGAGCTTCCGGGTAGAAAATTACTGGGGGACAGAGGTGGAGAAAAACGATCTGACAATCGGCAGAAATAAACAGATTTATTCTCTGCAGCTGGGACAGCTGCCGCTTGGCTGGTACAAGCTGTTTGTGTATAACGAGGGTGGCAGCGTGGCATATGAGGGTTCGTTCTCTGTGGTGGAGGACGCATCAAAGCGACAAACTTTTTATGATTCGCCTTTTGCGATGGATATGGCTGCAAACGGAGAGGTCGCGAAAAAGGATCGGGACGCTTATATCCGTGCCTGCAAGCTGACCGGTGTCGGCTGGGTGCGTGAGCGCTGGTATTATATGGACGGTTATTCTGAGCTGAATGATAGTCAAAAATCGCTTTTTCAAAAATATAAGGATGCAGGCTTAAAAATTCTGATGTGTACGCATGGAATGAATCAAAAGATTGCAGACAATCTTTTTGATACCTACCAAACGACAAAGGGCAGAGCAAATGCAGCAGGAGACACCATTGAGGTATGGGAGCTTGGTAATGAGCCGGATCTTGCATTTTGGGGCGGAACAGCGGATGAATTCGCAGCGTTCTATAAGGCAGGTGCGCTTGGGTTTGAGGATTCCGGCGAGAATATTACAAAGATGTACGGCGCATTTTCTGAAGAAACTCTGATTTTAAGCGGCGGCTGCGGAGATTTTGCGGAAAGCATGATGATGAATGACGTTATGAGATATTCAGACGTATATACCTATCACAGCTACGCAAAAAATATGAATATGAATGTTTCCAACAAACCAAAGGTCCATGATCTTTCCCTCCAGCGGCAGGCGTTGTCTTATGACAAAAACCAAAAGCCGATGTGGCTCACTGAGGGCGGCATGGGTCAGATGCGCGCAAAGACAAAGGATGGCGGACTCTATGATGAGCAGATCCGGGGAATGGCAAGAGCATCTGTTCAGACCATGGCAAGAAGTGCGTCGGAGGGTGTGCAAAAGCATTTTTGGTTCATTATGCATGGAGACTATAATGTGAATCAGTTTTTTTCATGCTTCACCAATGACGGAAAGCCCTATGCAGTTTACAACGCAATCAGCAATATGACTGCACAGCTTGGAGAGGGAAAATACTTAGGAAAAATTTCAAATGCTCCGGACTATATCGAAGGGTATGTCTTTGAAACAGAGGGGAAGAATGCCGTTGTTTTATGGAGTGACCGTCCTTATGAGTATCTTCTGAAAGCTTCCGGAGCTGTCCGGGCAGTCGACTTTATGGGGAACGAAATCTCTATTTCCAAAAATGCAGACGGAGCGTATGTGATTCCGGTTGGCATTGAGCCGGTGTACATTCTTGCGGACGATTTCGGAGCGGAAAACTATTATGCGGAAATTCCGCGTGTTGTCAGCGAGGAAAAGAAAGAACTGACAGCGGCAGACAGAATTGTGATCCGGCAGAAATTTACCGGCGAGCGCAAAGCAAAAACCAAAACCTTTGGATATTGTATCGAGCCGGAAAAGGAATATGAATTTATGATTCAGGTTTATAACTTTAACGATCAGCAGATGACCGGGACAATCCGTGCAGAAATTGGGGAGGATTATAACCTTTCAAAGGATTCGTTTGAGGTAGATATTCCGCCGATGGACTTTGTAGAATTTCCGGTTACCGTCAGCTTAAAGGAGGACGCCTTCGCAGAAAAGCAAAGCTATTTCAGCTTTATCGGCACGTTTGACGGGCAGGAAGCCTCGCCGAGTGTTTCCCGGCTCTATTGCGATAAAAAACCGGAGATTGTGGAAAATGAAGCGATTCTTGAAAATTCTGATAAGGCAGAAGCCTGGGATACCTCCAATATTATGGCAGGCGGAGAAGCAACAGCAACGCAGGTTGATGAAAATACTTTAGAGTTTAATGTTCGCTGGAATGGCGGCGACCATTGGTTCTATCCGTGGCTTAAAACGGATGGCAGTGTATTAAAAGATAAGACAGGCTTCTCCTATTGGGTTTATGCAGACGAAACGCTTGCAAAATCCGGATCAACCATGTATATTATGCTTTGGTTGGAGGATGGCAGACAGTATTTCTTAGATGCAAGAGTCAATTTTGAGGAGGGGTGGAACCAGGTGAAAAAGAGCTTTGACTCGTTCATTCTGATGTCCAGTCCGTTCGGTGCTTTGGACGACCGTCCGTTTGATCCGACACAGATTGCAACCTTCTCAATTGGTACAAATGCCTCGTTGGATGAATTAAAGTATCAGCTTCGCGACATTGGTTATTACACTGAGGAAAGCGGCGCAAGCGGTGCAAGCGTGCTGACAATCAGCGGTATTGAAAATAACGGATCGTATCAGCAAAATGCAGTTCCGACAGCAAGCGTGCAGCTGCCTGAGAATTTTGACGCAGAAAGCATACGCGTTCTGATCGGAAATCAGGAGTATGAGCATTTTACCGTCAACGGACAGAACATTGCAATTGATTTGAATTCACTTCCGCGCGGAAAATATCAGCTGTTTGTGGCTTGCGAGCTGTCAGGTGCAATCAGCCATGTCCGGCGCGATAGTGTCGATTTTATTGTGAAATGATAGAGAGGAGCAAAACATGAAAAAAATTATATCAGCCGTATGCGCGGCCGCTGTCATGACAACTACAGCCTATGCCCAGCTGAATTTAAAAACTACTGTTAATCCTGAAAAAAACCGAATAAGCATTGAGGTGAGTGCGCCGGAGGCACACCGCGAGGTGACGCTGACGGTGAAGAATGCGGACGGTGAACCGAATTTTTTAGGACAAGGGTACACAAATGCAGACGGAAAATGCGTTTTTGAATACCTCAATCAGGGAACAGGCGGAAAATACGACATTTTCGCACTTTCCGAGGAAGAATCCGTAACCGGTTCTTATCAGATCATAGACGATCAGCAGAAAGCAGAGATTGTAACGGTCTGGAAAGAGAGAAAAAGCCTGTCCGATTTGAAAAAGAGTATTGAGGACAACTTTGAAAAGCTGAATCTTGACCGGACGCTTTATGATCAGCTCTCCGACAAGAATGCAGTTTATCAGCTGTATCTTTCCGATTCCGGCAACACCGTCACAAAAATTGACGAGGTTATAGACAGCTTCTATAGCTATGTGCTTTGCTGCTATCTCGGAGAAAACAAGTCTGCGTCAGAATTCTCCCGGCTTTTAGCGGATGAGTTCTACGGAAAATATCTCGGTGCAGAAAATCTTCCGAAAACAAGCGACGGTAAAACCGTTTTAGAATCTGCAACCGAACAAAGCAGAAACGGAGCATATCAGCTTGCAGCAACAGAAAGCTACAAGACAAAATCATCCGTCAATCATGCAGCCGGCAGCAGCTATCTGGCATATGCCCTGAAAAATGATTCGGTATGGACCAACATAGATCAGCTGTTAAAGCTTTATGCAGACAGCAAGCTGTTAAAGATTGATTATACCGCTTATGCTGCCCGGAGCGACAAGCAGGATGTTTTGAAAAAGCTGATGGGAAAGAGCTATTCCGGATATCCGGCAATTGAGACGGCATTTGCCGAGGCAATGAAAAAATCAGACGGCGGAGGCACAGGCTCCGGTGGCGGATCAGGCTCAGGGTCCGGCGGATCGGGTAAAAAGAGCGATTCCGGATCGGGGATTTCGGTGATCGTACCGCAGCCAAACGCAGAAACCATCAAGAATGAGCCGAAAACAGAGCAATTTTCCGACATGGCAGGCTTTGACTGGGCAAGCGAAGCAGTGTTGACCATGAAAAAATTAGGCGTTATTTCCGGCGTGGGAGAAAACTTATTTGCTCCGATGCAGCAGGTAACCCGGAACGAAGTTGTAAAAATGTTGGTTTGCCTGTTCGACCTGAAAGTAAATGAGGAATCAAAGCTTCAGTCGCTTACCGATCTTGATCCGGAAAGCTGGAGTTATCCCTATGTGATGGCGGCATATACAAATGAAATTGTCAGCGGCAGAGAGGATGGAACTTTCTGCGGAAACGATCTGATCACCCGAAATGAAATCGCGGTTTTGGCATATAAGCTGGTTCAAAAGTATGGCTTGCAGTATACCACCATTGTCGGAAGTACCTATGCAGATCAGACGGAGCTTGCACCCTGGGCAAAGGAGGCAATTTCGTTCTTAAAAGAAAAGTGTATCATGAAAGGAAGAAGCGACAACACCTTTGACGGCGGCGCATATCTTACCCGCGCCGAGGCAGCAATGGTGATCTACAATCTGTACAATGCAACAAATTTTGAGGAGGCGACAAAATGAAAAAATTTCTAACAGGTATTTTAGCAGGAGCAATTCTATTTGCCGCCGCTGCATTCCCGGTATGGGCAAAGGGAGAAAATGATGAAGCATTCCGCACCCGGGTAGTTCAGTCCTTTTCCCTGACCGGTATGGAAAATGATCCGGATACCATGGTGACTCGCGGTGACTGGGCAATTCTTCTCTATGAGATTATGAATTACCGCTATGATCCGGACGAGCCGGCAGCCGGAAGAAAGATTTTTAATGACGTGGATAAATATCACTATTTGAGCGGATATTTAGAGTATCTCTACGGAAAAAGCGTGATCAGCGGAGATGACAAAAGAGATTTCCGTCCGGCTGAAAATATCACCGGTGCAGACCTTTATAACACGCTGATGCGGATGGCAGGCTATGGACGGTATATGGACAGCTTAAACGGCGGTTATCAGAATAACATTGCCAAGGCGGCAGACATGGCAGGACTGAAAACCAAGTATCTGAACGCGTCCGAAATCACCTACCGCCAGCTGACCGATTTATTATACGACGCTCTGTACTTAAAATGCATGAATATTGATGAGTTTAAGGAAAACAGTGTGAGTATAGAAAACGGCAGCGAACTGATTAGCTCTGTGATGGATTTGGAATATCGTGACGGTATTTTAACGCAAGCCGGAGAATGCTCTTTGAATGAGTTGATCGGTGAAAAATTGCAGATTACGGTGGACGGTGTTCGTTATGAATATGTCGATCCGGAAATGCTTTCTGATTCTGTAGGTATGCGCGTTCGTGTATTTTCGGATGATTCAGACGCTGTGGCAGTTGTTCCGTATGAACAGGAAAGCGTTGATTTATACTATGACGATATCGACAGCTTTGAAAACAACGTCTATACAGCAGGAGACAAAACCACAAAGCGCTATCGTTTAGATACCGGATTCTCCATTCTGTACAACGGCAGACTTCCTCAAAATTCTCCGTCTATGATTCCGGAATATGGTTATGTCACTCTTTTAGATAATGACGACGACGGTACTTATGATGTTGTCATGATCCACGATCAGGATGTTTTATACAGCACCGGAAAACCCGAACAGAATGATCAGTTCTATGCAAAGAATCATCAAAAGCAGGCGGTCAGCTACAACCTTGCAGACTATCAAAGCTTTCTTTTGCTGGACGCACAGGGACAGAAAATCGGTATTGGCGATTTGGCTGAAAATATGCTGTTGATCAAAGAGGAAAGCGATAACAAGGCATTCTTAAAAATTCAGATTTTAGACGATCTGAAAACCGGAACAGTGAAAAGCTATTCTTCTGACGGACTCACGATTGATGAAACGGAATACGAGCAAGGCGCAAAGCTTTATGCAGAAAATAACTATGGCGTTGGTCAGACGGTTTCATTTCTTTTGGACAGCTTTGGAAGAATTATCTATATCAAGGCAGAGCCAAGCGAGGATTGGCAGTTTGGATATTTGATTTCTGCAAAGCTTTCGGACGAGGGAGAAGAAGAAATTATTTTAAAGCTGTTAGAGCAAAGCGGAGAAATTGCAAGACTCACCTGTGCAGAAAAGCTGACGGTTGACGGAACGGTTTACAGAAAATCAGCAGAAGCCGCCTTTGTACAGATCAATGAAGAAAATGTGATTCGTTATAAAGTGAAGGACGAAAAGGTCGTTTCGATTGATCAGCCGCGGGATGTGGAACTTAGCAATACAACGGCAGCTGTTACTGATAAAGACAGCTTATTGCGGCGTGTGGATGGCGGAACATTTTTGTCAAGCTCTGATATGAGTATCTTTAAATATTCCGGCAACACCGGTTTAGCCGGAGACTGTGCAAGAAAACCGGGTGGTGTGATTTTTGGAATTGACAGTACTGCAGAGGGCGACGATCAGTATCGGGTGGTAAATCTGAGCAACATCTACGTAGATCGCGGATTTGGAATTTCAGGCTTTAACTGCGATCCGGAAAGCTTTTTAATGGACGTGATTCTGATTAAGAGTTATACCGGGGCAGAAACACATCACGCGCCAATCTTTATGGTGGAGAAAATGACAACCACCTATAACGAGTCCAAGGACGAGGTTTACTATAACCTGCAAGGACTCTATGGAGGTGCAGAGGGTTCAATCTCTGTTTCTTCTCAAGGTGCAGCAGCACAAAGAGTTGAGAAGCTGGAAAAAGGCGATATTATCTATATCACCAAAAAAGACCGGGATGGAAATGTATTGGACTTCACACTGATCTATAGCCCAAACCCGGACAAAGCAACGGCAATCGGAGAAAACACCTATGAATGGGATGATGCGGAGTGTCGTTTCCTGTTTGCCAAGCCGGCAAAGGTTGATGGAAACTATCTCATGATCAGCGCCTTCAATCAGTTACACTGCAACGAGATATTTAATTGTTCCGGCGTTCCGGTTTATATCTATGAAAGTAAAAATAATCAAATGCGCTACGGAAGCTTAAATGAAATTTTAGCGCAGGATAAAATTGTGGTTCAAACACAAAAATCCGTACCGAAAATGATTGCAGTGTATCGGTAAAAATACACAATCACTGTTAAATAAAGAAGAAAGAACTTCCAAGCATGGAGTTCTTTCTTCTTTTTTCGATTCAGCTTTATCAGCATACAGTTTTTTTAGTGAAATAAGACAGTTTTCTTTCTTTTTTCAAGTGGTTATTTGTGATAAAATTAAAATGTAAAATCAAGATATGTATCAGTATCCGATGCCGCAGGGTAAAAAAACCAGTTGTTTGCGTGTTGTACATATGGTACAATCATCTTATAAATGAAAAAAGAAATGGGTGACATGTATGAAAAAAATCATAGCGGTTTTATGTACCTGTCTGGCATTATTCGGATGTTCTGAAAAAACAGAGGAAAAAACAGATACCTCGGTAAAAATCACAGTGTCCTTCTGGGAACCGGGTATGGGAAAAGAGCTTTCGGCGGGCATGCAGCAGGTGATTGACGATTATCACGAGCTGCATCCGGAGGGGGAGGTAGAAATGCTGATTTATCCGGTGACAGAGTATAATGAGCATATGCGAAAGCTTTATTCCGTCAATAATCTGCCGGACATTATCTCAAACCATTCCAGTCAGCTGCTTTTAATGGCGCGTCAGGGACTTCTGGCAGACTTGACAGAAGAGCTGTCTATGCCGTCTGCCTATGAACCGCAAGCGGCATGGGAGAAGGTGTTTGACAAGCAATTCCTCGGACTGGTCAACAGTATGTATGAAACAAAAAGATATAATCTTCCTTTTTTTAATAATGAAACGGCTGTTTTCTATAACCGCGAAATCTATCAGGAGCTTGGCTTGGAAATTCCAAAAACCTGGGAGGAGCTGCTTTCAAATTTTGATGTGATTCAGAAAAGCGGAAAAACGGCGATGGCGATTATGGCAGATAAAGACGATATTAAGCTGTGGTTAGACTGGGAGCTTGGAAATGAAATTGGATTGGAAAAGATTCTTGAGAATCCGGACATTAATTTAAACGGAGATGGCAGGATCACGGAATATGAAATCAGTCATGCGATTCTGAGCGGAGCAATTAACTACGAAACAGATTCTTATATTCATAACTGGTATGAAGAATATGCAAAGCGCATAGAAAGTTTTTTTCATTATTCCGCTACATATGAGGGACTGGGGGAATCCGCTGTAAAAGCAGCATTCTTTGACGGAGAGTTTGTGCATTTAAATACCGGCACATGGGACGCGGTCAGCATTTTAAATGATGAACGTTTTGGTGTATTCCGGTTTCCGACCTCTGCCAGCTGTTCCACAGCGCAAAGCTTTGCAGTAACAACATCGGCAGAGAAAACCCCGGAGCAAAGAAAGGCTGCAATTGATTTTCTTCAGTTTTTTACATCAAAAAAAGAATATCAGAAATTTATCGATATCACTATGCAGCTTCCTGTGATTCAGGGTGTGACGGTTTCGCAGCAGATGAGCTGCTTTGAAAACGACGGCATGTCCTCGGCAACACCGCTTACTTATGCCGGGTCTGACAGCGTGGATGCGCAGCTTACAGGAGAGCGTTTACAGTTTGATCAAAGCTTCTTTCAAATAAAAGAGGAAAAGACAAAAAAGCGTGCAGCAGAATATTTTGCAAGCCACGAACAAGAGAGAGCAGCGGATTATTCCGAAGCAAAATTTACACGGGAGGATGTTTCGGAGCATGAGTAGAAGAAGAAAACCGATTTGGACCCGTTTTTTCCTTGTCAGTGTTATGATGCTGGTTTTAGCTTTTTTTGCGGTGTCACTGGTATTCATTATCAATATGAGAGAAAATGAAAAACAGCTGATTACCTCCAGTATGTCAAAAAGCATCAGCTATACGGAAAGCAATCTTGGAAATACGTTGGAGGGGTATCGGTCACAGATCACCGATTTATCTATTTCCGGTCAGTTTTACGGACTGGATGAAAATGAGGATGGGTATGTGAATCACGTCCGCAGCATTTTGGAGACAATCTATAAACAAATTCCAAATACCTTTTCTGTAGCGTTTCAGAATCAAAGCGGAAAAATCTTTAGCGTCGGAGAGAGTACAAACAGTGTGAAAAAGCAGGAAGAACTGATTGACGCCTGCAAAGCAAATGCAGCCTTTTATCCGCGTGAGGGAATCTGGATTTATGATCAAAGCGGACGAAATAAAAATGCATTGGTTTTATGCAATCAAATTGTATATGTAGATTATAATTTTAACAAAAAAGAAATTGGAACGTTGCTGGTGTATTTTGATATTAAGCAGCTGAATAATTACATCATGCTGCCGAATGACGGTGCGGATACTTTGGTATGCGACAGTAATAATATGGTGATTTTTTCATCCGACATCCAAATGATCGGAAAAAATGTGGAGGAATTATTAAAACCGATTGATGAAAATTCTGCGCAGATGAATCAAAAGGAATGCTTTTTGTATACACGCAATATGCTTTCTGATCAGCTTCGGATTGTTTCTTATTTTGATAAACAGGGAACAAACGACAATCTGATTCAAACCCTGCAAAGGCTGACGCTTTACATCTTAATTTTATTGGGATGTATCGGCGCGATTACATTTGGTCTTTCCAAAAAGGTGGCGCGTCCGATTGAAGAATTGCTGAAAGATATTAAAGTGAATGAGGCAGGAGATGTAATCCGTTCGGAGGAAACGGAGAGCGAGGGCGATATTGAAATTTTAAGAAATTTTATCACAAGCTTACAGGAAACAACCAAAAAGCATGTGGAGGAAAACTATAAAATGCAGGTGCAGCTTAGGGATATCACAATTAAAGCATATGAAAACTGCATCAATCCGCATTTCCTGTTTAACACCCTCCAAATGCTCCGCATTCTGAATGAAATGGAGGAAAAAAGGAGCGTTTCCGAGGTGATTACCTGTCTCAGCAATTTATTCCGGTTCAATCTGGAGCAAAGAAAGCTTGTTCCGCTTTCAGCGGAGGTGGATAATATCCGGAATTACTTAAAAATTATTGATCTCCGTTTTCATGACCGGTTTGCTTACCAGATCATGATTCCGGACGAGGTGATGAATTTATATGTTCCGAAATTCATTTTACAGCCGATTATTGAAAACAGCGTCACACACGGTTTTTCAGAAAAAACGGATTTATGCAGGATTGATATTGTCGGCGAAATTGTGCAAAATGAGCTTGTGATCATTGTAAAGGATAACGGAACAGGCATTTCGCATGAAAAGCTGGACGCTTTGAAAAAAATGCTTTCATCCGGCGGAGAATACCTAGAAAAATCCATTGGTCTGAATAATGTAAATACAAGAATTCAGCTGATATACGGAAGTAAATACGGAGTGGATGTTTTTAACGGTGAAAAAACCGGCACACAGGTGATGATTTATATTCCGATTTGCAGTGAGAAAAAGGAGGATGAGCATGAGGAACTATAAGGCAGTTGTGATTGATGATGAATACTTTATCCGAACCGGTTTTAAATTTCTGCTGGATTGGGAAAAGCTGCGGATGGAGATTGCCGGTCAGGCATCGGATGGAGAGCAAGGATTGGAGCTTGTTAAAGAGCTTTGTCCGGACGTTGTATTTTTGGATATAAAAATGCCTAAAATGGATGGACTCACTATGTTAAAAAAGCTCCGGGAAGAACAGAACGAAACGCTTGTTATTATTATGAGCGGCTATGCGGAATTTTCCTATGCACAGAAAGCAATTGACTATGGCGTTTATAAATACCTGACAAAACCGATCAACACCGACGAACTGGAACAGATTATTACCAAAATAGTCAGCCGGTTAGATGAGCAACAGCCAGAGGTGGAATATTCCGGAATCCCGGACGCAGTTCGGGAACTGATTGAAACGGTAGAGAAAAATTTGTCCTCCGATATAAAACTGAATACGATTGCAGATCAGCTGCATATGGACGCGATTTATTTGGGGCGGTTGTTTAAAAAATCAATGGGGATTGGATTTAAGGACTATGTGGTGCAAAAGCGGATGGAGCGTGCGCAGCAGCTGATCCGGAAAACCAATCTTCCGATTTCAGAAATTGCAGAAAAGGTTGGTTATCGGGAAGAAAATTATTTCCGGATGTCCTTTAAAAGGTTTTGCGGCTGTTCGCCGAGAGAGTATAAAAGACAGATTGACAAGTAAGAATGTTTACAGTATTATGCTGTGAATATATACACTTTACACGAAAGGAGGATCGCAGGATTCTTTTTCAGAATAAGAAACAGAACAAAAATAAGAAGGAGAGAGGAAAATGTTTGGAAAAAAATTTTTGAGCGCTGCAATTGCAGCAGCAATGCTGGGTACGTTTGCCGTTCCGGCACTGGCAGCGGAGACAACCTCCGGTTTGACCAAGGTGGAATTTGAGGATCAGCCTCCCACATTGTATGGTGCGCCGTTCGGCGTTAGTGAGAATGAAGCTGCAAGCGGCGGAAAATGGGTGCAGTATTTAGGCGCTGCTGCCAATGATGAAACAGCTTCACTTGGAACCTGTGATACAAAGGTGACTGTTTCTGAAAGAGGCTTGTATGAGCTGAAATTCCGCGGTACAAAATCGGATGGCAGTCTTAGCAATGTGAGCTTTTCGGCGAATGGAAAAGATGTAATTTCGCTCGTGAACGCAGCAACCACCGACGCACAGAGTGTTACTGCCGGAGGTTGGTTTGGTACTACTATTTATACACAGACCGGCGGCACTTTAATTCCATTAGAGGCTGGTGAAAATGATATTACATTCCGGATTTCGTCAAGACCTCAAAAGGATTATTATGTCATTATGGATTATTATACTGTGGAAAAGAAAGAAGAACTTCCGTCAGTGAAAGCAACCGGAACAAGTGTTTTAGAAGCGGAGTATTTATTTGGAAACACTTCTTCCTTTGAATCTGCAAGCGGCGGTGCATATATCGTCAATTATTCGGAAAACACAGAATCTGTAACCCTGTCCGGTGTGATCTATGCAGATCAGGCAGGAATCTATAAGCTGAGCTATGATGGAACAAATCCGTCTATGAGCGAAAAGTATATGTCTCCGCTCACTTTCACGATTAACGGCGAGACTCTTTCCGCTGCTCAGGCTGGCACATTCAAGTATACCTCCGGTATGGGGGCTCCCTGGAATGTATATTCCAATACCTTGCCGGTTGTATCTCTGAACAAAGGAAAAAATACAATTGAAATTAAGGCAACCCGTGCGGAAGCGTTTTCAGGCAAAAATAATGTGTTTTTCGTACTGGATAATCTGACATTTGAGAGCACACTCCAAACGATCGGTCTTAGCGGCGGAACAATTGAGTGTGAGGACTATACACAATCAAGCGTTGAGGCTGACGGCGCAAGCGGCGGAAAATATGTTGAGGTAAACAGAGAGGGTCAGGACTGTTACTTTACACTTGACACCTATGTCAATATTGAAACAGCCGGAAACTATCAGATCAGCGTTGGTGCGGCAGACCGCTGGGCAAAGACAAGCGCAGATGCCGGATATGGAACAGCAGGTCATTTAAGCCCGTTCCATGTAATTGTTGGAGAGACTGATGTTTTGGTTGATCTTTCAAATTCAACCAGAAGCAATAAATTGAATTATGCAGGCTTTACCGGTGCGATTGTAAACCTTATTTCATTAAAGAATAGTTTCTATTTTAATGAGGGATTAAATAAGATCACCATTCGGTTTGATCCGAGAAACGGAAACGACGGTGTGTTTGGTTCTTTGGACTGCATTAAACTGACCTACGGAGATTCACTCCCGGCAGAGGGCGGCAGACTGGAAATCGAAAGCGGAAACGGTGTGACCGGCTATGTGTTAGAGAGTACCGCTGCAAGTGACGGAAAATATGTTGCATTTGATGAGGCAAACACAGACAATGCTCCGGAAATTCATTTAACAGTTAATTTAGCACAAGCCGGAAACTATCAGTTAAAGCTTGCAGCCGCTGCAAATATCGGCGACGATCAGACAGCAGCTTTAACAAAAGCACAGCTTGCAATTAACGAGGGCGATACTTATGATCTTAACGAGAGCAGTATTGCTGCCGGATCGATTTACTATTTAGACAGCGAGGAAAAATATCCGTTCCGCGAGTATTATATCAGCACACCGATCGCATTAGACGAGGGAACAAATACCGTTACCATTTATCCGTATGCAGAAGATGAGAACTTTGTCCGTTCCGCATACGATTACCTGGAATTAAAGCCGGTGGCTGACTATGGAACAATCACAGCTGTTGAAACAGACATTTCTATGAATGTCGGCGAGGAAAAGCAGATTGAACTGAAAAAAGAGGACGGTTCTATCCTGAATGCATCAGACGTTTATATGATTACCTATTCTTCCAATAACGAAGAAGCGGCAACGGTAGACGGAAACGGTGTGATCACTGCCAATAACGGAGGAAATGCTGTGATTTCTGCGGTTGTACGCGAAAATGCAATCACCGATCCGAAAACAGTTACCGTTAATGTCACAGTTACAGACAGCCGGGCAATCTATTTCTCCGGACTCAGCACAACGGATGGAATTAGCTATCAGGTTGTTGTGAACCAGGCAATGGAAAAGGACGCAAAGGTTTATACCGCTGTCTATGATGCAGAGGGCAGACTGGTTGCCGCAAAGGCAGATACCATCACAGCCGGAACAACCGGCACAACACCTGTTTCTTTCGGAACATCCATTCCGGAGGGCGGCGCGTTGAGCCTGTATGTATGGACAGCAGATATGACCCCGGTGTTAGCTGCAAATTTAAGATAGTCATTTAAGGCAAGGCAAAATCAGAAATGGGAATCTTGCATTCCCATTTCTGCGCCTTAACATAGAAAGGACATAGAATGAGAAAGAAACAAATACTGATTTGTGCTTTTTTGTGCCTGCTGCCTGCCTTGGCGCATGCGGAAATCACAGATATCCGTCCGGATCAGAATATTGGAGTATACCGGCAAAGCGAGGAGGTTTCCTTTCAGCTGACAAGAGACACAGCGGATACGGAAACGGTTTCCTATATGCTTGAGGATATGGACGGCACAGTGCGCTATTCCGGACAGAATACACTATCCGGAGAAAATGCAGTTTTGAAAACCGGCATTTTAAAGAGCGGATGGTATCGGCTGAGAATTTATGAAAACGGAGCAGAAATTCCGATTTTTGCATCTGCCACCGTTTTACCCTCCACCGGCACACCGGCAGAAAATTCCCCATTTTCCGGCATGCTGGTCGGACAATATGGAGTTTCTGCGGAGCGGAAAGCCGATTTTTCCGAGGCGCTCCATAAGGTGGGCGTCAACCGCGTCCGGGATGCGGCGCTCTGGTGCAGAGGAGAATACGACTATCAGGCGCTGGAAAAGAATATTAGCGCACTTGCAGATGGCGGAAATGAACAGCTTTTAACGGTGGATTTACAAAGCCAGATTGCAGAGGAAATCGGCTATAACGGAAATCTGTTTGAAGTGTATCAGATGTACCGGAATCTTGCGGCGCGGTTTTCGGATGAGGTCAGCGCATGGGAAGTGATCAACGAGCCGGACATCAATTCTGCTTTTTCAGCAGACATTTATTCCGCCTATTATAAGGCGGCGGCTTTGGGAATTGAAAATGCCGGATCGGACAAGATCAAATCCTTTGGTGGTATGTGTTCTCCAATCCACACATTTTCTGATATTTTAATGCAGAATGATGTGATGACCTATGCAGATTATTATAATGCGCATACGCACAGAGACACAAGCGGAAACGGATATGACGCATTGGGCGGAAATATTCTTTCCCGGTCAAAACGGATGTCGGCATTCTACGGAGGAAATCAGCCAATCTGGGTCACAGAATCCGGGCTGCGGATGCAGGTGGATGAAAACGAACTGCCCAGCGCAGAAATTCTCCGGGAGCAGGCAATTTATCTGACCACCTCCTTTGCGGAATCCATCGGAAAATACGGCATGAACAATCATTTTTGGTTCTTAATGCGCCACTATATCGAGGAGGGCAGAGAATTCGGAACGGCAAGCAAAAACTGCATGACCTATCCGGGGTATCTTGCCTTTGCAAATCTTTCCTATCGTCTGGGAGAAGCAAAGCCGATCGGCGAGCTTTCCGCAAGGGGAGACGTTGTCGGGTATTTCTTTGATACCGGAGATGGAGATGCGGCAATTCTTTGGAAAAAGACAGACGGAGAAAGCTATGTTCAGCTTTCCTGCGAAAATGTGGTAGAAGTGACGGACGTTTTTGGAGCAACCGAAGTAAAACGTGCAACTCCGAAAAACGGACTGGTGAATCTAAAGGTTACCTCCGATCCGCTGATTATCCGGTTTAACGGCAAGTGCGATCCGAAAAATTACTGTAAAAAGACATTCCCGGAGGCACAGGTAAGAAACCGCACCAACGGTCAGAGAGTGGTTTTGCAGCAGATTTGGGATCGGGAAAACTTTGAGGACGGCGCAAGAGTCTTAAAAGCCGGAGAAACCTATACGGTGACCTGCCGGGTATATAACTTTAACCCGTCAGCAAGAGCGTCCGGAAATCTCACTGTTTCTGCAAATGATGAGATTGAGATTGTAAGCGCTCCGGAAAAAGCAAATTTTGTCCTTTCCAAATACACCGACGAAGAACCGAAGTATAAGGATTTTACTTATCAGATCAAGGTGTCGGAGCAGGCGGAGAATCTATCCGAGGGAAGTATTATGTTTTCCGGAACGGTAGGAAGTGAAACGCTGTCGCCGTCTGTTTCCGGGTATGTTGTTGAACGCGATCTCACCGTTTCGGACGATCAGATCCGGGAATTTTCCGGCGCATATAACCGGTCAGAATGGAATTGCGGAAACCGGACAGCCGGGTCGACCTGTTCTGTCTCGTCCACTGGCAGCTCCATTTCATTCTCGCTCACTTTTCGCGGCGGAAACAGGTGTCTGTATCCGTATTTTTACACCAGCGTTCCGCAGGATAGCGAGGGAATTGTGTTCGACCGGACGATTGCCGAGATCGGAGACGGCGGTGTGACACAGATTTTTGCCTGCACAGAGGACGGCATGTATCTTGCATGCGCCGGAGAATTTTCGGTCGGTACAGTGCGCTATGTACTTCCGTGGAATAAATTTAAGGCTTGGGGAGGAGCAGAAACTCCGCTTGATCCGAGCAAGATTTATATGCTCCAGTTAGGCTTTAACACCTACGGAGATCACCCAGGCAGCTATACCATCAGCCATTTTGGCACATTCGGAAACGGATATCAGCCGGAGGAGGATGCGTTAACAATCAGTGGAATTGAAAACGGAAAGACCTATGTAAAAGGGAATCTTCCGGCAATCACTGCACAAGCAAATGCAGAAGTAATAGAAATCTATGTGAATTTTGAAAAAATCGGCGAGGTATCGCCCGGAGAAAAAATTGATCTTTCCGGACTTGATTCCGGTGCAGTCTCATTGATTGCAGCAATCCGGGATGAATTTGGGAAGGTTCAATATAAAGAGGTTGATTTCTGTATCCGAAATTATAATGACTACAGAAATTTATCCGCAACATATCATTGAGGAGGAAAAACATGAAAGCAAAAAGAATTTTAGCAATGACGCTTGCAGGCATTTTAGCAACCGGCGGTTTAACCGGCTGCGGAGAGGAAAAGAATGCAGCGGTTACAAAGGACGGAAAAGTTCGTTTAGTAGTCGGCAACTGGCCGGATTCCGAGGCAAACCCGAGTCTTTATGAGCTTCGGATGGATCAGAAAGCACGCTTTGAGGAAAAGCATCCGGATGTGGAAATTGTGCCGGATACATATTCCTACGACGTGAAAACCTTTGCAGCGAAAGCAGAGGGCGACACACTTCCGAACATCTACACAACCCATTTTACCGAGGCAAAGAAAATTATGGATTTAGGGTATGCGGCAGATATTACAAAGCAAATGCAGGATTTCGGATATTATGATGTTGTATCGGATGTTATGCTGAATGAAATTTCAAGAGATGATAAGATTTATTTCATTCCGGCAGAGGTATATTCCTTAGGTTTGGTGATGAACTTAAATCTGTTCCGCGAGGCAGGGCTGGTAAATGCGGACGGAACACCGATTTTCCCGGAAACCTTTGATGATGTCCGCACCATGGCAAAAACCATCCATGACAAGACCGGAAAAGCAGGCTTTGTATTCCCGACCACCAATAACGGCGGCGGCTGGAACTTCACAGCGCTTGCCTGGAATTTCGGCGGCACATTTATGAAAGAAAACGGAGACAAATGGGAATCTGATTTCAACCAGGGAACAACTGACGCGCTCCAGTGGTTAAAGGATCTGATGTGGGAGGACGGCTCTCTGCCGGCAACTACTTTGATCAATAATGACGACACGATGAAATTAATCGGCACAGATCAGGCGGCAATGGCATTTGCACATCCGATGCAGGCACAAAGCTTAGTTTCCTCTTATGGAATGGATCGGAAAAACATCGGTATGGCAAAAATGCCGGCAGGACCTGCTGCGCACGTGACATTAATGGGCGGATCGTATTATGCGCTTGCAACCAATGCAACCGAGGAGCAGAAAACAGCTGCATTTGAATGGCTGCAAATGATCGGCGTAACACCGGCGGCAGAACTGACCGACGATATGAAACAGTCCCTGCGTGAAAGCTCAGAAGAAGATTACAAATCAAACAACTCTATCATTGGTATTCATGATCTTTCCATCTGGACGGATAAGGAAGCAACCCAAGGCTATAAGAGAGAATTGAGCGAGGAATTCAGAAATATTGATGCAGCACAGACTGCCTCCTATAACGATAAGAGCGGTATTGAGTACCGGACAGAGGAGAAAATGTGTGCACAGGATCTTTACGGCTTGTTAGACAGCTGCATTCAGGAGGTTTTAACCAACAAGGACGCAGACTGCAAGGCTGTTTTGGAAAAGGCAGCATCTGATTTCCAGGCAAACTTTTTGAACAACATATAATGGGGGAATCGCGTTGAAACTCGAAAAGAAGAAAAAAATAAACAACAATCCGTTTTTACCGAACAGTCAGGATTTTAGCGCGTGGCTTTTACTTTTGCCGGCGGTATTGTGTATTTACCTGTTTGTAATCCGTCCGCAGGTGATGGGTATTTACTGGAGCTTTTTCGATATGAAAGGGTATAAGGTGCAGGACTTTGTCGGACTGGCAAACTACCGTCAGGTCATTTCGGACACGATGTTTGCAAAAACCATGTGGAACACATTCCAGTATGTGTTATGGTCTTTGGTGCTGGGTTTCTTGCTGCCGATTTTTGTGGCGGTCGTTTTAAATGAGTTGGTGCATGCCCGGAATTTATTCCGGTTTTGCACCTACTTTCCGGCAGTTCTTCCGGCAATGGCGGTATCGCTTTTGTGGTACTTAATGTACTATCCGGATCAGGGCGGACTTTTAAATATGATCGGTTCACGGTTTGGCTTGCAGCCTTATGTTTGGTTGCAGGATTCCAAAAACACCATTAAGCTGATTGTACTTAGTATGACCTGGAATGGCTGCGGATCGACTGCAATTTACTATTTTGCAAGTCTCCAGGGCGTTTCCCGGGAACTGTATGAGGCGGCAATTATCGATGGAGCAGGCTTTATCAAGCGGTTTATCACGGTGACTGTTCCGCATATGTCCGGCATTGCGCTGCTGTTTTTGGTGCAGCAGATTATCGGCGTATTTTCCATCATGGAACAGCCGATGCAGATGACTGACGGCGGTCCGAACGGCGCTTCTAACACGCTTGGACTCTTGGCATACAAATACGGTTTCGTCAGCATCAAACCGCAGCTTGCCATGGCAGTTGGCGTTATCATGTTCCTGATTTTGATGGTATTCACGCTGTTCTATTTCTATTTAGACAAGAAAATCGAACGCGACTAAGGAGGTAAAACAGCATGAAAAATATGGATAAGGGAATTTTAACAAATTCCGATATGAAAAAACCGAAATATAAGATTCTTTATACATGCATGATTCTGTTCATGATTGTCTATTGCGTCATTTCGGTATTGCCGGTGGTTTGGATTATGCTTTCCGGCTTTAAGGATGTTAAGGAAATGTATGCCGTTCCGGCAACATTTCTTCCGAAAAAGATTGAGTTGTCAAAGCTTGGCAGGGTGTGGACGGAATTAAAATTCTATAAATATTACGGAAACACCTTTCTGATGGCGATTGGCGCGGTGGTTTCCAATATTGTCATCTCCGGACTGGCAGGCTATGTGCTGTCCCGGCTAAAACCAAAGGGAACAAAGCTGATGCTTGCCGTGATCTTCTGGATCATGCTTTTGCCGGGAACGATGAGTACCGTTCCTCTGTATATGGAGTTTAAGAGCATGCCGTTAATCGGCGTGAATCTTTTGGAAACCTACTGGCCGATCTGGCTGATGTCGGGTGCAAATGCATTTAACATCATTCTGTTTAAAAACTTTTTTGACGGAATTTCAAGTTCTCTGATTGAGGCGGCATGGATTGACGGTGCGAATAATGCGAAAATCTTTTTCAAAATTATTATTCCGCTTTCCACTCCGGTTTTTATCGTGGTCGGAATGTTCACGTTTAACGGACAGATCGGAAACTTTTTCTGGCCGTACCTCTTAATTTCGTCAAAGGAAAAAACAGTGCTTGGCGTACAGCTTTATAAAATGAAATCATCAACCTACACCATGGATTATCAGATGCTTGCACTTCTGTTCTCTGTGATTCCGCAGATCATCATTTTTGCAATTTTCCAGAAACAGATTATGGGCGGTATCAATATCGGCGGTGTGAAAGGATAGGAGGGAATCACTTGAAAAAATTACTTACATGCCTATTTGTCATAAGCTCGGTTTTCTGCTGCTCCCATCTCGCGCTTGCGGCAGACCCGATCGTTTGTGAATTTGAAAGCTATGAGGAAACAGCAAATAAAATCAAGGATCATGAACAGGCAAGCGGCGGAAAATATGTGCAGGTTTCGGAGCGTTCCAAAAGTACCGAGCATTCTGTCACCGTTCCGGTTGAGGTCAAGGCGGGTGAATATATTTTAGAATTTGCCGCCTCGGAAGAAACGAAAAACAGCGCCAATTCAGCCGGTCCGATGTATTTTCAGGTAGACGATGGGGAAGAAGTGAAGATTTCTTCTTCCAACTGTACCTTTACAGACATCACCCCGGTTTATCCGTCAGCAGTCTTTCAGATGTCTAAAATTCAGTATAAGACAGCAATTGCACTTTCAGAGGGAGCGCACACCATTAAGGTAACGCTCCGTCCGAACAGTGATACGGAAAAAACAAAGGGCGCATTGGATTATCTGTCCTTAACAAAGGACGGCGACGATTATCCGGTGATCACAGACGGACTTTTGTTTGAGGCAGAGAATGCAGGCGACAGCAGATTTATTGCTGATGTGCCGGAGGCAAGCGGCGGCAAGGTGCAAAAAATTATGTACACCAACGCAGAGCAGAGCTTTGAATACAAGTTCACCAGCGAATCGGAAATGGACGTAAATTTAGAGCTTGCAGCAGCGGAGGGAGCATTTGTCGGAAATCATTTGAGCTATGTTTATTTCACCCTGAACGATCAGGCGGAGGTAAAAATCGGAAGTGTCAATGCCAGCAATGCAGGCAGCTTGTTTACAAGTGATTTTACAGTCAATCAGCTGAAATATAAAACAGCGCTAAGCCTGAAAAAGGGAGTCAACACTCTGACAATCCGGATTCCGGTGCGTGAAACCTTTAACGGTGACGCGGTATTCTGCGTGTTCGACTATGTCAGCCTGAGAAAGGTAAAAGAGGTGACCGCGCTGACCTCGGATATTCCGCAAACAGTAAAGCGCGGAGAACGGATTCCTCTGAATTTTAAAAACCAGGACAGCGAAAGCATTGCATCAGAGGATCTGGATTCGATTGAGGTAAGCTTTGAAAATGAGCATATCGGCGAATTTATAAACGGTGCGGCATATGCCCGGAATTACGGAAAAACAAACCTTTTGATCACAGCGCAAAAAGGAGGCAACAGCTTTTCTCTGACCGCTCCAATTGAGGTGATTTCTGAAACCGGACTGTCTGTGATTGATGCAAAGCGTGAGGGAAAGAAAATCACGCTGACTTTCCGGGCAAACGGAAACTATGCCGGCGGAGATCGTATTTTCATTGCCGCATATCATGAAAAGAACGGCATGCTATCATCCGTTACCGAACTGCTTTCGGAGGGATTAACCGCCATGACAGACGGTGAAACCGTTACGGTCGAAAAGGAATTGCAGCAAGATGCCGATAAGGTTTCCGTTTATATCATGAACGGTTCTGATTCTGAAAGTGCGATAGATCGCAAAATTACGTTATAAGGAGGTTGAAGCATGAAAAAAATCAGTATGATGCTGGCGGCTGTTCAAGTATTTCTTTGCATGCAGATTCCTGCGATGGCAGAGGATATCGTGATTCAGCTTGAGGCAGAAAATTATAGCACAATTTCAACCAAAATGAATATTACGGAAGGACAATTCAGCAACGGCAAAGACCTGGAATGGGCTTATTCAGCGCCGAGCGAAACGGATGAGTACCTGATCAGCTATGATTTTGAAGTCCCGAAAAACGGACTGTATGAATTAAAGGGTGTCGCAAATGTGCGCGGACAGGGACACACCACCGACTGGAGCGTTTATGTCAATACCGAAGATAACGCACCGGAAGCATACACAAAGCTTTCTGATGTAGAATGCTCCAATTGGCCGAGTATCATGAAGGAGTATTCCATGGGAAAATTCCGCTTGAAGAAAGGTAAGAATACCCTTTATGTCAAGGCGAATAAAAATGATACTTCAACCGTTGCTCCGGGCATTATGTTTGTAATGCTTGATTATTTCTCCTTTGACAAAGCGGAGGACGCACCGTTTGCATTAGACAAAACAGAGTTTCAGGGCTCTAAGGTAGGTGTGTTTGACGAGGGTACAAGCGTGAAACTTGATTTCCTCTTTACCTCTCCTGCACCCGAACCGGTTTCCTATCGGTTTAAAATTCAGGATGTTTATGAGAGAAATGTATCGGAGGGAACGTTTACTGCTGAAAAGGGCAAGGATGAAGCAACGCTTGATTTCGGTACCTTCAAAATCGGATGGTATCGGGTGTACCTGTACGAAAACAATTCTGAACGTCCGATGAATAAGTACATCTCCTTTGCAGTGACGAAACCGCTTTCGAAACGTGCAAAATTTGATGACACCGTCTTTGCGTCTGATATCGGCTATGCATCTGTGAATGACGATTATGCAAACGCATTTTTGAGAGCCGGATTCGGATACCTGCGCGGGAGAGGGTCTAGCGCTTATGCCGGAGGTGATCCTGCCGGAAAAAGAATTGCACATCAGTATGGATTAAATGAGATTGCAGATCATGATGGCAGTGCGGTTTTATCCTCATTAGGCGGAATCAACGAGACAACAAAGCCTATGACCTTTGATCTGTATGAACATGCCTATAAGGTTTGGAGAGATACCCCGGCAGCAAACGGAAACTACGAGGAGGCAGAGGAAGTCTTAAACGAGATAGATTTAGGCATGTGGGGCGTTACCGCAACAGCAGAAAACTGGACGGCATATTACAAGGCAGCCGCAATCGGTGTTTATGACGGAAATCCAAACACGAAAAAGATGTTCGGTGGCTTCGCCGGCTATACCAGCAGAGGCGGTATTATTGAGCAGATTCTGCAAAATGATATTCTAAGCTATAGTGATGCCTATAATTATCATGCGCATTCCGAGTTTGAAACACGTCCGCAGCTGGCAAAAATGAGTTCGGTTGCATATTCCGAAGATTCCAAGCTTCCGCTTTGGGGTACAGAGGTTGGTTATCCGCAGAAATTCAAGGATGGCGAAACCATGCTCACAAACGATCAGATGAAGAATGAGGCAAGAGGTGCAATCACCACCGGCATTATTCAGCTTGCAAACGGAAGTAACAAGAATTTCTGGTTCTTAGGAACGCCATACCTGGAAAACAACCAGAATTTTGCATGCTTCTCCTCACCGGAGTCCCTGCCGTTCCCAAGCTATTCTGCACTGTCAACGATGAGCGATGTGTTAGGACAGGGTATCATCAAGGGCGAGCTTGCAGGACTTTCAGACGGCACAACCGGATATCTGTTTGACGACGGACAAGGCAATGACGCGGCGGTTCTATGGTCAGGACAGCCGGGGTACTATTCCGTTCGGGCAAATGAAATTACTTATGTAGATATGGTTGGCTATGAGGAGAAAAAGACGGATACCGACGGAGACGGAATCATCAGCGTTTATATTTCCCCAAATCCTTGCTTTATTAAATTTAAAGGCAGATCAGCCGCAGAAAACTACTATCCGATGGAGTATGCAGAGGAGCAGGTTACCAAGGCATTCGAGCCGAACGAAAGAATTATTCTTCAGCCGATCTGGCCTTCTGACGATTTGTCAAACGAAAGACTGAACGGTTATGCATATGAAAACGGGCAGGAAGTTGAAATCAAGCTGAATGTCTATAATCTGAACGACATGGAAATAACCGCGAATCTGACGGTTGACGCAGAGGAGATTATTCAGTTTGAAGAAACAGAGCAAAGTATCACGCTTGCGCCGTGGGAAAAGAAGGAGCTTGTGTTAAAGGCAAAAGTCAGTGATGCAGTAAATCCTGGCACAAAAGGAATGGTGAAATTTTCCGGAATAACCGGAGACGGAGGAGAGATTTCAAGAGTTGTTTCCAAGGTACAGGTCAGTAATCTGAACCGTACAGTAGAGCAGAAGGATATTGTTCCGTTTGAAAATATCTGGGATGTTAAAAAATGGAACCTCGGAAACGTTTCCAACGGCGGAAAAGTGTATATGACCGGAAATGAGAAAGAGAATACGGCTTCCTTTGAGGTTGATAATGCAATCTGGCATTATCCGCAGTTTAAGATTGACGATCCGGAAAAAATGTCCGAAAGCGCAGGAATTGTGTATGATGTCCAGTGCGCCCAGGATAAAGAGGCATATATGGGAATCGGAACATTTATTCACATGAAGGATGGAAGACAGTATTACTGTGGTTATGCGGCAACACACGACTTTTCAACAGAATGGCAGCAGGTTGTACTTCCGTGGTCTACATTCTATCTGTATTCCTCGCCCTTGGGTGCAGTAGATACGCGAAAGTTCGAGTTTAAGGACGTAGCGTCGATTTCCATTGGTGATTCTACTGGTGTAGGCAATACGCCGGCATATACGGTGAAAAATTTTGGATATTTCTATTCGGACAATCCGGGCGATAAACTGACTGAGGAAGATTCAATTGAATTCTCCGGTATGGAGGAAGGAAAAATCTATCACAAGGGAGATCAGATAATCTTAAAAGCAAAGATGCCGGAAAATGAGTATATCAACTATAAAGTGTTTAACCGGAGTGAACCGCTGGAAAATTATACAGTAGAAAACGGTGAAATCACAATGGACTTTTCAAACTTTGACCGCGGAGCATACTGGATTATTGTGACTGGTGAAACGAATATGAATCTCCAGATTTTTAACAGTTTTAAATTCTACATTGAGTAAAGGAGCAGGGTATGAAAAAAATTGTAATAACGCTGTTGGCGCTGGGATTGCTGCTGCAAAGCACAGCTTTGGCAGACATCACAGTGACCGAACGAAACGGAAGTACCGTTGTGGAGGGAACGATTGAATTGGGAGATCAGCCGTATGCGGCTGATCTGACCGTCACCGCCTACGATCCGGACGGTGCGGTAAATTATTTGGATATTATTCCGCTCTCAAAAGACGGAAAGGCAAGCTTTCTTTATGAGAACCTCGGAAAGAGCGGAGATTATACCTATGTTTTCTCTGCTCCGTCACTCGGAATTAAGGAAACAGCACATCTTTCGGGATTTATCGGAAATGATTACTGGAACGCATTTTGTGAAAATGTAAATAATCTCATCAAAAACGGCGATGCACAGGCGCTTTCGGATGCGGTTTTCGCAGAGCAGGAAAAGCTTTCCTTAGATTTGACTGATTATCAGACGCTGTCAGACGGACTGGCAGTATTTACAGTCATGAAAGCAGATGCAACAGCGGATTATCAGAGTGCAGAAGAAATCATTCATGCATTTTTACGCGGTGTGGCGCTTTGCAAAATGCGGGAAAGCAAAAATGCGCAGGCATATTATAAAAATGAGATTATCAGATTTTCTGCTGTTCTTCCAAAAGCAGAGGATCAGACGAAAATCAGCGTACTGGATTCTCTTTCCGGCAATGCACAGAAAGCCGTGCTTGACACGGTTGCGAATAAGACTGCCGATTTCCAGAGTAATGAGGACGCAAAGAACGCGTTCCTTTCAGAAATCCTCTATACCGGCATTAAAAAGGCAGAAAGCTATCAGGATGTGAAAAAGCTTTTAAATGCATACGGTGCAGCAGGGCTTTTAAAGGTAGATCAGAATATGTCAGAAAAGGTTTATAAGGCTTTAACCAATCAAACCTATTCCTCCTATTCTGCGATTGAGAGCGCAGTGGCAGACGCAAAGAAATCAACAACCGGCGGTGGTGGCAGCTCCTCCAGTTCTTCAGGCGGAGGAAACAAGAAAAGTGATTCCGGTTTGGTTACCTCTCCGGTTTCCCCGGTGACACCGGTTGCAGCAAAGGATGATTTAAAGAGCGGACAGATGATCTTTTCCGATATGGAGGACGCAACCTGGGCATTGGATGCAGTGGAAAACCTGTATCAGAAAAAGATTGTTTCCGGAACAGGAGACGGAAAATTTAGTCCGCACCAAAAGGTAAAGCGTGAGGAAATGGCAAAAATGCTGGTAGATCTGACCGGATATGCGAAGGAAAACACAGCATTACCGTTCTATGATGCATCATCTGATGCCTGGTACTATCCGTATTTGTGCGCCGCTTATGCAAATTCTGTGATCAGCGGAATCACAGAAAATGAATTTGGAATCGGTATGGAGATTACACGCGAACAGGCGGCTGCGCTTGTTTACCGGATTTTAAAGAATCAGAATGTCGAAATGCCGGGAACAGAATTCCGCTTTGCAGACGACGGCGAGATCGGCGAATGGGCAAAGGAGGCTGTTTATGCGCTCTATTCTATCGGTGCGATTAACGGCAAAAGCACATCGCAGTTTGCCCCAAAAGAAACCATGACACGTGTTGAGGCGGCAGTTCTTCTAAACGGTGTTTTAGGATATTTTGAAACAAAGGGAGGAGATGCATCATGAAACGTTTGATTACGGTTATTCTGACGCTGATTCTGATAGCAAATATCGCATATGCAGCGGACATTCAAAAGGTGCGCTATGAAGAAAAGAGCAATCCGTATCAGCTGATTCTGGATTTGGGAATCATCAGTGATGAGGAATCAGAGGATCATGAGGAGGAAGCGCTGACGCGCGGACAGTTTGTAAAACTGGCATACAGACTGAAAAACTATGAAGATAAGGATAGCATTCCAAGTGCAAGCACCGCCTATTTTAACGATATTGATGTTTATCATTATGCTGCCGGGTATATTCAATACCTGGTGGGGACAGGTGTTGTTAAGGGGTATGAAAACAGCAGTTTTCGCCCGGAACAGAACATTACACCGGACGAAGCGGCAAGGATTCTTTTAAGATGTGCCGGATATGGAATCTACGAGGACGGCGGAAGAAGTCTGAATGCTCAGATTGCACAGATTAAAAAAGGAATCACAGGCGAGGTAAACTATTACGACGCAGCAGAAATGATCTACCGTCTGCTCTTTACCGACACAATGAAATTTTCAATTGAGGACGGAAAAAGCAGTTATGTAGAGGGAGATTTGGTTCTCCGGGAGCTGTTGGAGCTTGATTATCGGGATGGTGTGATTGAGGAAATCGGCGGATGTGGCTTGTACCAGAAATCCGACAACGAAAATTCTCTGACCGTGGACGGAATCCAGTTTGACACAGAAAAAACGCTTGATCCGGAATATTGCGGCATGTACGGACGCGTGTTCTATCACAAGGATCAAACCGCACTTGCAGTACAGCCGCTGAAAAATGAGGTACTGACGATTGATGCCAAGGATATTGCCCGTGCAGAGGATCAGAGACTTTATTATGATGACGGAAGCAAGGAAAAGTCCCTGCGCCTTTCAGCAGAAATTGATATTCTCTATAACGGTTATCCGGTGGGAAGTCTCAGCGATTATCTTCCGAAACGCGGAAGTATCAGAGCCATTGACCGGAATGCGGATTCTGTGTTTGACGTAATCTCTATCGTAGAATACAATAGCTATTTAGTTAAGGCAGCTGGTGTGAACAGTGAGGAAATTTCTTTTAAATCGGCTGACAACAAAACGTTGTCTTTAAAGGACTATGAAACAGTAGAAATCCAGGATGAGAGCGGAAAAACATTAACGCTTGTCTCCATTTCGGAAAATACTGTTTTGATGGTGTATTCTTATCAAAAGGAGTATATCAGACTGGTAGCGGTCAATAACACGATTCAGGCAGAAATCAAAAGCATCGGCACAAATGATGACGAGGAAAAAGTGATCCGGACAGAGGATGCGGAGTATATTCTGAATGAAAATTATTACCGCGTGACCGAACCGTCCATTGGGGAAACCGTAACGCTTTATCTTGATTCGGACAATTATGTCGTTGGGATTCTTTCTACGTCTGCTGCGGCAGAATGGAAAACCGGCTTTGTGATCTTTGCCCGGCTGGCAGAGGATGATGACGGAGAAGAACGGATTTTGTTTAAGCTTGTAAACGAATCCGGTGAGGTGGTAAAGCTGTTCTGTGAGGATAAGGTGACTGTGGACGGAGAAAAAATGATCACCTCTGAAGCATACGACGCAATCTGCGTGGCGTACCACCAGTTTGCAGATAAGCTTACTATTGGGGAATCGGAGAGTGAAAATGTTTCTACGCGCTTAATACGCTATTATCAAAGCGGCGACCGGATTAAGAAAGTAGATACTCCGATCATCCACAGTATGTTTGATGAAAACCGGATTACAAATACAACAACCGGCAATCAGCTGATATTAAGTGCAAAGGGCAATCTTTACAATCCGGAAAATACAACTGGATTCCGGACGGTTTATGGAAACAATCTTTCCGGTGAGATTCAATTTAAGGAAAACGCATTGATTTTTACTGTCCCCGAAGAAACAAACACCAGTCCGGAGGATGATGACTACGGTGTAATGCCGGCGTCACAGTTTAAATATTCCAACGGAAAATTCTATGATGTTTCCGGCTATACCTTTGACTCCAACGGACTCATGAGCGAATACGCAGTGGTACGGAAGAACCGGGGTGCAGGTGCAGATTTAAGTACCTTAATGGTGAAGTCACAGACAGAGGCCTTAAACGAAAGTGACGAGGTTGTGACGATGATTGAAACAACCGGCGGAACAAAGTATGAAATCAGCGATAAAGATAACGATATTGACCCGGCAACAGTGCAAAAGGGAGATGTTATTTCCTATGAACTGGCAAACGGAAAGGTGATTATCCGAAAGCTGCTTTATCGTGTCGGCGGCGGAGGAGAGCTGAATAAACAGCCATACTACACTTCCGATGGCGGTGAGTATCATTTTAACGTTCCATTCCGCGCAATGCTCGGAACGGTTGGAAGAATCGACGGGTCATACCTGCAAATCGGCTTTGGCGGCGTGCGTGATGATGAGCTTGTAACGCTTTCGCAGAATGTAGAGATCTGCGATCTGACAAAAAGCTCGGTGAAAATATACCAGGGCGTACGTTCGGATGTGAATCCGGGTGATTCTATTATTATCACCTCCAGAAAAGGAAAGCTGCAACAGGTTGTTATCATAAAACAGTAAATTGAAAAGCCGCCCGGAATATCTTTCTCCGGGTGGCTTTTTTCTCATATTTATAATATAAAACGTGCCTGGACACAAAACCGTCCAGGCACGTTTTATATCAATCATTATGTCCGTGCAGATTACGGTATTCTGTTGTGGTCATGCCGACAGATGACTTAAAGATTCTAAAGAAGGTTTGCCTGCTGGAAAATCCGCACTGAGACGAAATCGC
>CAKSJF010000018.1 GCA_934462945.1 uncultured Clostridia bacterium
CTACTTTATACTACTTGGTACGATTTTATTGCATCCGATCATTTTTCATGATACACTAAACATAAGGAGGAATCAGCATGACCGAAAAATCATTTGTAATTCCAAAAAACCGTAGGGGCGGATATTATCCGCCCGCATGGTTCAACGTCAGAAACCGGGCGGATGATATCCGCCCCTACGAGATACGATTTTTTTGTATTAAACCATTTTTCATAATGCACGAAACAAAAGGAGAAATCAACATGACCGAAAAACCATTTGTGATTCAAAAAAAGAACAACACCAACTACCAGACAATCTCAATCCGGATTCAGGAGGACACTTTCCAAAAAATAGAAAAGCTCTCTGCCGAGAGCAACCATTCCAGAAATCATCTAATCAATATACTGTTAGAATATGCCGTTGATCAGATTGAAATCAGTCCGACATAAAATATTTTTTCAAAAACTGTTGACCCAGGGCAATTTTTGCGGTACAATAAAGAAAAAAAGGATTGATCAGATGGACTACACAGAGAAAACTTTAAAAACAGAAGAAATTTTTGACGGAAAGGTGATCCGGGTTTCGGTAGACACGGTGGAACTGCCGAACGGAAAGACGGCAACGCGTGAATTAGTCGGTCATCCGGGCGGTGTGGGTATTATTGCGGTCACCGAAAACCGGCAGGTATACATGGTTCGCCAATATCGCCGCCCCTTTGACGAAAGCGTGTTAGAAGTGCCGGCAGGAAAATTGGAGTACGGAGAAGACCCTCTCTCCTGCGGCATCCGCGAACTGGGCGAGGAGGCTGGTGTGACTGCAAAAAATATGCAGCATATCGGAGATTATTATGTTTCTCCGGGTTTTTGCAAGGAAGTGATTCATTTATATCTTGCCACCGGTCTGACCCCGGTAAAACAGCATCTGGACGAGGACGAATTTTTAGATGTTCTGATGTATGATCTGGACGAATTAGTTGATATGGTGATGAATAATCAGATTCACGATGCAAAAACGGCTATTGCCATTTTAAAAGCAAAAAGTATCTTAAAATAACAGAGCAGGAGACAAAAAGTCTCCTGTTCTGTTATATAATATAATCATAGCTGTCTTTCTGACGGTCTATAATATCCTGCAAGGTGATCCCGTTCAGATATTCCTCAATCGTCCGGTATAGTCCCTGCCAGACAAAAAGAGTGGCGCAGGACGCTCTCCGGGGGCAGAGGTTTTCCGGCTGATCCAGGCAGGCAACCGGCGCAAGACTTCCCTCTGTCAGCCGAAGAATCTCGCCGACGGTATACTGCTCCGGCTTTTTACTGAGCCGATAGCCGCCCTGCGAGCCGCGGTTTGTTTGCAGCAAACCGGATTTATTCAAAATCGGCACAATCTGTTCCAGATATTTTTTTGAAATTTCCTGACGCTTGGCAATCTCTTTTAACGCAACATACCCATCCTGCTGATGCTCCGCAAGATCTAAAAGCATTCTGACCGCATAGCGCCCTTTCGTTGAAATTTTCATCCGTTTCCCAGCTTTCTGTTAATTTCCGCACATTTTCATAAAATAACCTTCCCGGACGCTGCATTGCAAAACATACACACCGTCCGTCTCTAAAAACTCACAGATCGTTTTTAAAATGGTGAGTCCCGGGATGATGGTTTCTGCCCGGTTCTTCAAAATATCCTCCAACCGGCGGTATACGTCCTCCGGATTGTGATCTCCCAAAGCAATCAGCTTTTCCATCTGCTGAACACTTAAAAACGAGTCTTTCTGCTTTGCATTGCTCAGAACATGGTAAAGCTTTAGCGCCGCCTTTGCCGTTCCGCCCATTGCATAAAGATATCTGCTCCCATAGACATTCTGCACATCCATCATTTCATTCCGGACAAAAAACGAAATTTTCGCCCGCTCCTCCGGTGTCGGCAAAGCATTTTTCACAAATCGTGATTTCATGCGGTAAGAGCCAATCTCCAGCGACTGAAGCTGCACCAGCCGGGACTGCTCAAACTGCAAAATCTGACAGCTTCCTCCGCCTAAATCCAGTCCGATCCCGCAATGCTCCGGAACGCTTGCCCGCAGCGCCGCAAAATCATATTCCGCCTCACGCACCGCAGACAGCGGATCTAACTGCACGCCTGCCATTTCATAAAGAAATGTCTGAACCTCCGAAAGGTTTTTGATTCCTCTTAAAGAGGCAGTGGAAAAGCAGCCGATTTCCTTGCAGCCAGCCTCCTTTAAAAGATAGACCAGCTTATTTAATACCACCGCAAGCCGGCTTTGTCCCTGCGGGGTAAGCCTTTCCTCCTCAATTTCGTCCGGGATATGAGAGCGAACCAATTTGTCCTCAACCTTTACTGCCTTGCGATTCTCAAATTCATATGCCACGGCACGAATCGTATTTGATCCAATATCTATAACACCGTATCGCATGCTTTTACTCCTTTATCTGCGTTTTTCCAGCTCGTCAAAAATGTCGTTCCAGGTCATATCGTTATCCGCAAGCATCACAGTCAGATGATACATCAGATCGGCTGTCTCATAGCTGATTTCACTTTTACTCCGGTTTTTGCCGGCGATCACAACCTCTGCTGCCTCCTCGCCGACCTTCTTTAAAATCTTGTCCTCTCCCTTTTGGAACAGGTAGTTTGTATAGCTTCCCTCTTTCGGATTCTTCTTCCGATCCTGAGTAACCTCCATAAGCCTTTGCAGAATATCGGAAGAATCTGCTTTGTCAAATTCCTTTAATGCTCCGTTTTCAAGCTTGCGGAAGAAGCAGCTCCGCGCCCCGGTGTGGCATGCGGGTCCGTCCGGATGAACCAGTAAAAGCAGACAATCTGCGTCACAATCCGCACGGATTTCCTCCACGTTCATATAATTTCCGGAGGTTGCTCCTTTTTCCCATAATTCCTGGCGCGAACGTGACCAAAAGACGGCATGTCCGGATTCGACCGTTTTTGCAAGCGATTCCTTATTCATATAGGCAACCATCAAAACCTCTTTTGTGCCTGCATTCTGCACCACCGCAGGAATCAAGCCTTTTTCATCAAAATTCAGCATTCCTTATTCCCCTTTTCCTATTCTGATTGCCTCGCTAAGAGACACATTTCCTGTATATAATGCCCGTCCGACAATCACACCCTCAACGCCTGTCGGACGCAAGGCTCTGATATGCTCATAGCTTCCGATTCCGCCGGAGGCTATCACGTTCGCCGGAACACTTTCTGCCATTTCACGCATTGCCGGAACGTTCGGACCTGCCAGCGTTCCATCCGTTGCAATATCGGTATAAACAAAGTTGGAAACACCCAGCGCAGACATTTTCTTTGCAAGCTCCACTGCTCGAAAACCGCTGACTTCCTCCCAGCCCTCAGTGGCGGCAAAGCCGTCTTTTGCGTCAATGCCGATCACAATTTTCTCTCCAAAGCGCTCTACTGCCTCTTTCACAAAGTCCTCGTCCCGGACTGCCTTTGTGCCGATAATCACCCTGGAAACACCGCAGGAAAGCCGGCTTTCAATATCCTCCATGGTACGGATTCCGCCGCCGGTCTGTACCGGAATTTGCAGCGTCTGGCAGATTTTTTTGATCAACTCTGCATTTTTCCCCTGTCCGTACCGTGCGCCGTCCAGATCGACCACATGCAGAAACTCTCCGCCCTGTTCTTCCCACTTTTTCGCCATTTCCACCGGATCATCTCCGTAAACGGTCACGTCCGAAAAGCTTCCCCGAAAAAGTCGGACACACTTTCCATCCTGTATATCAATTGCCGGATATATTCTCATTGTTTCTCTCCTTAAACCGTATGCTTTCTAAAGTACTCTACTAACTTCATAATCCGGTCGGTGTGCATCTTCATGCTGACCTTATTCACCACAAACCGGGCAGACAGCGGACAAATATCATAAAGCACCTCTAAGCCGTTTTCTGCCAACGTCTTTCCGCTTTCCACAATATCCACAATCACGTCTGAAAGTCCGACAAGCGGCGCTAATTCCACTGAACCGTTCAGCTTGATCAGTTCAATGGTCTGTCCCTTTTCATCCTGAAAATAGCTTTGCGCAATTTTCGGATATTTAGACGCAACCCGAAGATTATTAATTGAAAACAGTTTATCTTTCATTTCCGCTCTGCCGCAGACTGCCATTTTGCACGCACCAAAGCCAAGATTGATCATCTCATAAAGATTCCGGTTTTCCTCTAACAGCGTGTCCTTTCCGACAATGCCGATATCCGCCGCACCGTATTCCACATAGGTCGGTACATCGGACGCTTTTACCAGAATAAATTTCATCTTATTTTTTTCGTCTGTAAAAATCAGCTTGCGCGTTTTTTCTTTCATTTCTGCGCAGTCCATCCCATAATCGGAGAAAAGATCAATGGAAAGCTCGGCAAGCCGTCCTTTTGCAAGCGCTACTGTTAAATATTCCATCATTTTCTCCTTTCTATTCGTGGTGATGTCCGCAGCCGCAGTCACAGTCATGATCATGTTCATGTTCATGTCCGCAGTCACAGTCGTCCCCATCATAATAACCTAAAAAGTCGTCCACCGTTGTTTCAATAATTTCATCCCGTCGGAAATCTTTCATCAAAAGCCGTCCGTCCGCAAATACCCGGAGCATGCATTCCGCCCCGGTCTTTTTTGCATAGTGTTCTGCCGCGCGGTAATCTGCACTGCACAGATCCTGCTCCACCAGGCAGCCGTTCATCCGCAGATTGCAGGCAAGATCGTAAGCCTGCGCATCCGCACAATCTTCTGTAAAAATCAGCGTTTTAGAAACTGCTGCTCCCGGCTTTTTCCCGGTGTTGCGCATTGCAGAAAGAATCCGGTTAATACCAAACGCAACGCCGACCGCACTTAAATCCTTGCCAAATTTGGAAAGCAGATGATCGTATCTGCCGCCGGCACAGATCGGGAAACCGACTCCATGCGTGTAGCATTTGAAAATTGACCCGGTGTAATAATCAATATCCTGGAGCATGCCCAGATCGATTGAGACAAATTTTTCAAAACCGTAACCGCACAAAAGGGAATAAATCCGTTCAATATTTTCAAGCGCTTTTGCGGAGGTTTCGTTTAATCCAGGCACGCGCGCCTTTTTGATTACCTCTGCGCCGCCAAACAGATACGGCAGCTCCATCATCAGATTTTTGATCTCATCCGACAGGGAAAGCGACTCGGTTAATTCTGCAATTCCAAACCGATCCTTGCTGTCGATCCGCTCCCGGAGCTTTTCAATTGACGCATCGTCCAGACCTGCCTGTTCCACAAGTCCGTTAAAGAACGCAACCTGTCCGATTTCCATATGAAATTCATTCATTCCCAGGGCAATGATCGCCTCGATTGCCGCTGCAATCACCTCTGCGTCTGCCTCGGGGCGCGGTGCGCCTAAGAGTTCAATGCCGGATTGGGTAAATTCGCGTTGTCTTGCCCCTTGCGTTTTTTCCGCGCGGAACACATTTCCGGTATAACAAAAACGCAGCGGCAGACTTTCTGCATCCATTTTCGTTGCCGCCATCCGGGCGATGGAGGTGGTGATGTCCGGGCGGAGCGTCATAATCCGTCCGTTTTCGTCAAAAAATTTAATCATGGATTCCTGCGAAAGCTCTTTGGAGGTTTTCGATCCGTCCTCTGCAAAAACATCATAATATTCACAGGTCGGCGTTTCCGTCTCCTGATATCCAAAGGATGCAAAGACCGACCAAATCGTTGCTTCTACTTCCTTTTTTTGTGTACATTCCTCGGGAAGAATATCGGTCATTCCAATCGGTGTGTGCAATTTCCAGTCTGCCATATGCAGCCTCCTAACTTTAATGCATTAAATCGCAAAAGATTCTATTCCTAATAATATTTCTATTTTATTATATACTCTTTTCCCTCCAATGTCAAAGCCTTTCCCGGATTCTTTTCCGAAATCGGCAGGTATCACAAACATTGACCGTTTTCCGGATTCAAAAAATGTATAATCTGTTTGCCGTAAAATAAATGGATTTGATAAATTTTTTCAAAAAACACTTGCTTTTTTGGAAAAAAAGCATTATACTAAAATTATAGCTTGCCCGACGCAAAGCGTATGCTGACCGAAAGGCGCGAAAAATTACGGATGTTTTTTTGCCGCGCCTTGATTTTGGGCGCGGTAATTTTATTTTTGGGAGGTTTTTATGGAAACAAGAGTTGCTGTGATGGGAATTATTGTGGAGAATACAGAATCGGCGGAAAAGTTAAATTCCATTCTGCACAGCTTTGGAGAATACATCATCGGAAGAATGGGACTGCCGTATAAAAAGCGCGGAATCCATATCGTTTCGATTGCAATTGACGCACCGCAGGACACCATTTCCGCATTAGCAGGAAAGCTGGGCGGACTTCCGGGTGTAAGCGTAAAAACGGCATATTCCAATATTAAAGGAGAAGATGAAAATGGCAATTTATAATCCAAAATCTATGAAAGCGGAGGAATTTATTAATGATGCGGAAATTTTAGAAACCCTCCGGTATGCAGAGGAGCACAAGCACGATATTCCGCTGATCGACAGCATTTTAGAAAAGGCACGTCCGAAAAAGAGCGGAAACGGCGTCCACTGTGCCGGACTTTCCCACCGGGAGGCATCGGTGCTGTTAGCATGCGACATTCCGGAAAAAATTGAGGAAATGTATCAGCTGGCAAAGGAAATCAAATTAGCCTTTTACGGCAACCGGATTGTGATGTTTGCACCGCTGTACCTTTCCAACTATTGTGTGAACGGCTGTGTCTACTGTCCGTACCACATGAAAAACAAGCATATTGCACGTGTAAAGCTCTCGCAGGAGGAGGTGCGCCGCGAGGTGATCGCGCTCCAGGATATGGGGCATAAACGTCTGGCAATTGAGGCAGGAGAAGATCCTGTCAATAATCCGATTGAATATATTTTAGACTGTATCAAAACCATTTACAGTATTCAGCATAAAAACGGAGCAATCCGCCGCGTGAATGTGAATATTGCGGCAACAACGGTGGAGAATTACCGGAAATTAAAGGATGCCGGAATCGGAACCTACATTCTCTTTCAGGAAACCTATCATAAAGAAAGCTATTTGGAGCTGCATCCCACCGGTCCAAAGCATGATTACGATTACCACACCGAGGCAATGGATCGTGCAATGGAGGGCGGCATTGATGATGTCGGCTTGGGAGTTTTATTCGGTCTGGAAAAATACCGCTACGAATTTGCCGGACTGTTAATGCATGCAGAGCATCTGGAGGCGGTACACGGAGTTGGACCGCATACCATCAGCGTGCCGCGGATCAAGCGTGCAGACGACATTGACCCGACCGTTTTCGACAACGGCATCAGTGATGAAATGTTTGCAAAAATCACCGCCTGTATCCGGATTGCCGTTCCGTACACCGGTCTGATCATCTCCACCCGGGAGAGCCAGGCAGTGCGCGAAAAGGTGATTGATCTTGGTGTTTCGCAGATCAGCGGCGCATCCAGAACCTCGGTCGGCGGCTATGCAGAGGAAGAACGTCCGCACGATTCCGAACAATTTGACGTATCGGATCAGCGTACCTTAGACGAGGTGGTACGCTGGCTGATGGATTTAGGGTATATCCCCTCTTTCTGCACCGCCTGTTACCGTGAGGGGCGCACCGGCGACCGGTTTATGGCGCTCTGCAAAAACGGTCAGATTCAGAATTGCTGCCATCCGAACGCACTGATGACCTTAACGGAATTTTTAGTGGACTATGCAAGCGAGGAAACGAAAAAAACCGGATTTGCACTGATTCAAAAGGAGCTTGCAAAAATCCCGACCGAAAAGGTTCGGAAAATTGCAGAAGAAAATATCAAAGCGATCAAAGCGTCCAACCGCCGCGATTTCCGCTTCTGACCGAAAGGATGGATGATGATGCAGAATCAAACCGCGTCCGAACGCGTTCATATCGGCTTTTTCGGACTTCGGAATGCCGGAAAATCCAGCTTAGTCAATGCCGTGACCGGGCAGACGCTTTCGGTGGTATCCGACGTTTTGGGAACGACCACCGACCCGGTGCAGAAAACCATGGAAATTCTGCCGATCGGTCCGGTTGTGATTATTGATACCCCCGGAATTGACGATACCGGGGAATTAGGCGCAGAACGTGTGCGCCGTGCAATGCAGGTACTCCGGAAAACTGATCTTGCCGTACTGGTTTCCGATGCACAAAAGGGACTTACACCGGCAGAACAGGAGCTGATTTCACTTTTTCAGGAAAAAAAGCTTCCCTATCTGATTGCATATAATAAAGCAGATCTGCTTTCGGTCTGTCCTGCCCCCGGAGAGCATGAAATCTATGTCAGTGCCGTACAAAACACAAATATCTACGAGTTAAAAGAAATGCTGGGAAAGCTTTCAAAGGACTGCCGCGGGGATCGGCCTTTGGTTTCTGATCTGGTGGAGAAAAACGATCTGATTGTGCTGGTGACACCGATTGACGCCGCCGCTCCCAAAGGCAGACTCATTCTTCCTCAGCAGCAGGTTCTCCGGGATGTGTTGGATGCCGGAGGAATTGCAGTGGTGACCAAAGAAACCGAGCTTTCCGAAACGCTTTCCTCTCTGGGAAGAAAGCCAAAGCTTGTCATTACCGATTCGCAAGCCTTTGGTATCGTCAACAAGCTGACACCGCCGGACATTCTTCTGACCTCTTTTTCCATCCTCTTTGCACGCTATAAAGGGGACTTGGAAGAAACAGTCCGCGGCGCGGCATGTCTTTCTAAAATTTCAGACGGCGACCGGATTCTCATTTCAGAAGGCTGCACGCACCACCGTCAATGCGGCGATATCGGCACAGAAAAGCTCCCGAAATGGATTCGCAGCTATACCAAAGCCGAGCCGGAATTTTTCTTCACCTCCGGCGGAGAATTTCCGGATGACCCAAGGGATTTCAAGCTTGTGATCCATTGCGGCGCGTGCATGCTGAATGAGCGGGAAATGCAGTCCCGGATTGAACGCACGAAAACCGCCGGCATTCCCATCACAAATTATGGCATTGCCATCGCACAAATCCACGGCATCCTCCCCCGCTCCCTCTCGCCTTTTCCGGAGGTTCAAAAGCTTTTGAATGAGTAAGAACCAAAAAAACGCGCCCGACGGTGTACAAACATACTCCGAACGGCGCGTTTTGTATTGCTCCTTTTGTTCATCAATCATTTTCCACATCGACCAGCTTACTAACCGGAACACCCAACACACGGCTGATTTTAAAAAGCGATTTTAAAGATGGAACATAAGGTGCGCTCGGTCCCTCCAATTGCGAAATAAAATTCAACGACATTCCACTATACTCGCTCAACTGCTCCTGCGTCATGTTTGCCAGTCTCCTGTAATATCCAACCTTTAATCCGACTTTTATAATAAACATCTGATAATCTTTTTCCTGATCGTAGTTCATGAATAAAACACCTTTTTTGCATTATTTTATGTTTTTTATTATAAACTATTTACAAATCAATTTTTATAGTCTATAATTAAATAAAACATCCGTGATACGGATGTTTGTAAAATAATATATGCAAAAGAGGAGTAAATGCATGAAAAAGATTCTACGATGCTGTTTTGCCGGGCATAGTCATATATATGATAATACTATAAAAGACAAAATCAAAGAGGTTGCTGAGAAATTAATTATCAATTTTAATGTTAAGGAATTTTGGATTGGCAACTACGGAGAATTTGACCGCTGCGCAAAAGCTTCAATGAAAGAACTACAATCTCACTATTCTGACATTAGAATCAATTTGGTAATTCCATATTTAACAAAAGATATTATTGCCAACAGAGATTTTCTTTCTAAAAGCTTTAATCAATTAATCATCGCAGAATATGCTCCGTCAACACCCAAAAAATTTCAAATAATAAAATCAAATCGTTATATGATAGATCATTCTGATTTTTTAATCTGTTATATTGAACATAGTTGGGGCGGCGCTTTTCAAACTTTTGAATATGCAAAAAAGAAAAAAATACATATCATGAATATTGAGACAACTAAAAAAAGTAACACCCAAAACGACTAACAGAAAACGAGGGACTGCCCCAAAAATAAACACCTTTTGACCGTCCCCTTTAAATATAACTTAGCAAAAGGAAATTACACGCTGATTGAATATTTTTCTCCTTATTGCGAGGACGGATCTCTGCTTTAGGCATGGTCTGGTGCAGCGGCATTTGTTCTAAATGAAAAGCTGAGCAAAAACTTCTGGGACTAAAAATTTCTCACGAAAGATATCAAAAACGCGCCCGACGGTGTACAAACGTACTCCGAACGGCGCGTTTTTTACACGTTTTCATCTCTACCAATTAACACATGGCTGATTTGAGCAGCATTCAGCCATGTGTTAATCTCTATTGCCTGCTGCTTAACGGAACAACATCCAAAGTCAATCCCAAAGGACGAAGTAATTTTAAAACAGTTGTAAGCTGCGGATCCGTTTTATTATTTTCAAATCTTGCAATAAAGGTCTGCTTAATCCCCGTTAAATTTTCAAGTTCTGTTTGTGTCATTCCTGCTTTTTGCCTTGCTTCAAGCATTTCACCAACAATTCTCACTTTTAAATCCACCGCGTCCCACTCCTCAGGAGAAAGAGAGGTGATATTCTTTTTTACATCATTCCATTTACTCATGATTGCTGCTCCTTTCAACATAATCAGCTAACATACGACGAGCTTTTTCAATTTCTCTTGGTGGAGTTTTTTCTGTCTTTTTAACAAAATGATTCAGCAACAAAAACCGACCCTTGAAAATATGAACAAATATTATCCTATCTCTTGTCGGTCTTAATTCCCAAAACTCCGTTCCTACAAGTTTTTTGACTACTGGCTCACCAATGTATGTACCATACTGCTGCAAAATTTCCATGTACTCTACAAATTTTTTAAGTCGTACCCGGCACTCTTTGTTAGTATGCGCTTTTGCATCCAGCTCCATAACCCACGTTTCTGTTTCAGAGTACCCATTTTTATCTTCGTAAAACTCAATTTCAAACATATTGTTTCTCTTTCAACAATATTATATAACGAATTCGTTCTATTTGTCAATCATTTTTGATATAAATTTATTATAAATTAATATTTAATATTTGTCAAGATTCAGATTTACCAGACTCCGCGGTAATCGCCTGAATTGACTGGGCAATGGCTGCCTGTGCCTCCTGTTTCTTTTTCATTTGGGTCAGCTGGCGTTTCAGGCTGGTGATTTCCTTTTGCATGAGTTCCATATGCACGCGCAGTTTTTCGCATTCCATCGAATGAACCTCCTCCGGTTGCTCCTCCTCAGGTGTTGGAAAATCCGGTTCCTCCATCAACGGCTGCACACCGCCGAAAAAGTGGATATCTGCTCCGTTTTCATAGGCATAATAGCGCAGAAGCTCCGTGCCGCACTGCACGAAATAAAGCTTGGTGCGCTGTCCGCTTTGCAGAAACCGCATGGGTGCGCTCCAGCTTTTTCCGTTATCCGCGGACAAAATATAGCGCAGATATGCGCCGCTCCGCCAAAGAATCGTGAGCCGGTGTTCCCGTTCAAACAGCACCGGCAGTTCTGCATCCCGATCCTCTGCCGCCTTTTCACCGTCAAAAATGATATTTCCGTCCGACAGATACACAAACCGCTCTGCTCCGCCGCACCGGCGCATTTCCGGCATCATTCCCTCCCTGGAAATTTCAAAAAATTGCTCCGGTTTTCCGTCTGCAAGCTCCTGATACCCTAACACACCCTCCGAATTGGTATAGTACACACGGTTCTTAAAAATACAGATCGCGTCATTGGATAGCCGCCCGATTGTTTCTGGCTTTGCCTGGTTTCCCAGAACGCAGTGAATCAACAACAGCTCCTCCTGATACCGGACGGTATAGAGCAGCTGAAAAAATTTCCCGGTGTTGTGCAGCATAATGCCGGTGACCTGAAATTCCTCCCCCAGTGCGGAAAGCTGATATTTCGTCCATTCGCCGTCCCGGCATAAAAAATACAAAAGTTCGTTTTGGTCATTCACACCCACTAAATGCAGCCGCGCTCCGTCTGTTAAAACGCTGAAGCGTCCGTCCATCTCCCGGCAAAGTATTTTATAATCCTGCCACATCCCTGTAGCGCGTTTCTGCCGTATGCAAAGACCGTCATATTGCCGGTTAAAAAAATGATATACCATATCACCTTGTTTGATTAAATAATGAGACATAACAAAACCTCCTCGTTCAATATTTATGTCCGGCTGGTATAAAAAATGACGCTTTTGGAAAGAATGCCTTTGGGAGGAATGAGATTATGCTAAAGGATTTACTAACCGTTGCGGCGGCTTCACTCGGTTCGATTATTGTGCTGTTTCTGATTTCCAAAATGATCGGCAGCAAGCAGATTTCGCAGCTGAACATGTTCGACTATATCAACGGAATTACAATCGGCTCAATTGCCGCTGAGATGGCAACCGCCCTGGAAACCGATTTTCTTCGTCCGCTCCTGGCAATGCTGATTTACGGCGCGGCGGCGGTGCTTTTTTCCTACGTCAACCACAAATCCGTCCGCTGTCGGAGGGTTTTAGAGGGGCGCGCCGTGATTCTCTTAGAGGACGGAAAAATCTACCGCGACAACCTAAAGAAAATGCGCCTGGACTTAAACGAATTTTTAACGCAATGCCGCGTGCAGGGATTTTTCCATTTGGGAGATATTGAGCTTGCCATCATCGAACCAAACGGCAGTATCTCCATCCTGCCAAAATCCGAAAAACGTCCGGTTATTCCGGAGGATTTAAAGCTTTCCCCCGACCGTGAGGAGGTGGAGGTGAATGTGATTATGGACGGTAAAATCCTTTCCGAAAACTTAAAGCATATGGGAAAGGACGAAAGCTGGCTGGAAAAACAGCTGATTCAGCAAAAAATTTCAAAGCTTTCCGATGTCTTTTTAGCCACGCTCACCAAATCGAACACACTTTCCATCTATGTCAATAAAAACCGCACCACCGAGCATGATATTTTTCAATAATCACTTTTCTTTTTTTCAATCCTATGGTATAATAGAATTAATACAAAAGAAAGGGTGTTTGGATGAAACGATTGGTTTTGGGAATTTTAGCGCATGTAGACTCCGGAAAGACAACGCTTTCCGAGGGACTTTTGTATGCCGCAGGAGCAATCAGCCGCCGCGGACGCGTAGATCATCAGGACGCCTTTTTAGATACCGAAGAATTAGAGAAAAAGCGCGGAATCACCATCTTTTCCAAACAGGCAGTCCTAAAGGCAGGCGATACCGAAATCACGCTGTTAGACACCCCGGGACATGTGGATTTTTCTGCCGAAACCGAACGGACGCTTTCGGTGTTAGACTATGCAATTTTAGTGGTGAACGGTGCGGACGGGGTGCAGAGCCACACCAAAACACTCTGGAAGCTCTTAGAACGCTACCAAATCCCCACCTTTTTATTCATCAACAAAATGGATTTAGAAACTGCGGACAAAACCCTGGTCTTGTCCGATTTAAAAGAGAATCTGAACGCTTTTTGCCTTGACCCTGACAGTGCGGAATTTTCAGAGGACGCGGCGCTCTCCTCCGAGTCACTTTTAGAGGAATTTTCTGAAACAGGGAACATCTCAAAGGACGCAATCCGGCATGCAATCCAATCAAGAAAGCTCTTTTTGTGCTTTTTTGGATCTGCTTTAAAGAATGACGGTGTGGCTGAATTTTTAGAAAGCATTTCCGATCTGATGACCGAGCCGTCCTACGGAACGGATTTTGCCGCGAGGGTCTATAAAATCACCGAGGACGAAAAGGGTCAGCGGCTGACGCATATGAAGATTACCGGAGGAAGTTTAAAGGTTCGGACACTCCTTTCCGGAAACGGATGGGAGGAAAAGGCAAGCGAACTCCGGATTTATTCCGGTGCAAAATACCAGTCTGTGCAGGAGGTTTTCCCGGGAAATATCTGCGCTGTTACCGGTCTTTCAAAAACAGCCGCCGGAGAGTCTCTGGGCGCTGCGACAGACTCCCTCTCCCCTCTTTTAGAGCCGGTCTTTACGTATGCTGTGCGCCTTACAAACGGACAGGATCCGCATACGGTTCTATCCGCTTTTCAAAAGTTAGAACAAGAGGAAGTACAGTTAAAAACCTCCTGGAATGAAAAAAGCCAGAAAATTGAGGTTCGGATTATGGGCGAAATTCAGCTGGAAATTCTGCGCCAGCTTTTGCTTTCGCGCTTTGGTCTTTCGGTGGAATTTGAAAAGGGCAGTATCATTTACAAAGAAACCGTCCAAAACCCGGTGGAGGGGGTTGGTCATTATGAGCCGCTCCGTCACTATGCAGAGGTACATATTCTGATTGAGCCGGCAAAGCGCGGCAGCGGAATCACCCTCCGCACAAAATGCAGCGAAGATTTACTCGATAAAAACTGGCAGAGACTGATTTTAACGCATTTAGCCGAGAAAAAGCACCGCGGTGTTCTGACCGGCGCGGAGCTGACCGATGTCCGGCTGACGCTCGTTTCCGGAAAAGCGCACAAAAAACATACCGAGGGCGGCGACTTCCGGCAGGCAACCTACCGCGCCGTCCGGCAGGGGTTAATGCAGGCGGAGAATATTCTGTTAGAGCCATGGTATCAGTTTCAGATCACCCTCCCCACCGGCGCATCCGGACGTGCCATGACCGATCTTCAGCAGATGGGCGCGGAATTTTCCTCACCGGAGATCAACGGCGAAATTTCAGTCATTTCCGGGAAAGCGCCGATCTCCAAAATGCAGGACTATCAGGCAGAGCTGACCGCCTACACCCACGGAACAGGCAAGCTGCAATGCCGTTTTTCCGGCTATGCCCCTTGCCCCAACCAGGCAGAAATCGTATCCGCAATCGCGTACAATCCGGAGTCCGATTTGGAAAACACACCCGATTCCGTTTTCTGCGCACACGGCGGCGGATTTTTAGTGAAGTGGGATCATGTAAAAGAATACATGCATCTGCCGCTTTTGGAAACCAAGCGTCCGCAGGAGACACCGCCCCTAAAACAGGTGCGCCGCCAGATTGCAGACGATGCGGAGCTTTTGCGTATTTTTGAACGTACCTACGGAAAGGTAAAGGAGAAAAAAATTCGCCCCTTAGAAGCACAGCCGACCTTCCGCGCAAAACCGATTCCACAAGGACCGGAATATCTTCTGATTGACGGCTATAACATGATCTTTGCATGGGAGGAATTTTCTGTGCTTGCCGCAGAAAGTTTAGAGGATGCACGGCAATGGCTGATTGAACGGATTTGCAACTATCAGGCAATGAAACAAAACAACGTGATTTTAGTATTTGACGCATACCGCGTAAAGGGTGCGGTGCGTGAGGTGGAAAAGGTACACGGAATCAGCGTGGTATACACCAAAGAGGCGGAAACCGCGGATGCCTATATCGAAAAAACCACAAAACAGCTTGCGAAACACTACCGGGTGCGCGTGGCAACCTCGGACGCTTTGGAACAAATGATTATTTTCGGTCACGGCGCAAGAAGAATCTCGGCAGGGGAATTTTATGAAGAAGTGAAACAGACAGAACAGGAACTGCGGCAGTTTCTAAAAGATCACAACGAAGAATATAAATTAAACATCGGCGAGATATTATAAAAGCGCGGGATTTTTTTATCCCGCGCCTTTTTGTTAAATTGCCTCTAATATCTTTTCTGTCATTTCCGTACAGGTCAGATAATCCTTTTGGGAAAGATCGGCTGTCCGAAAACCTGCGTCAATCACAGTCTCAACTGCTTTTTCAATCGCAGCCGCCTCCTTCTCCAGGTCAAACGCATACCGCAGCATCATAGCCGCAGAAAGCACTGTCGCAATCGGATTTGCAAGATTTTTCCCTGCAATGTCCGGTGCAGAGCCATGAATCGGTTCATACAGTCCGCGCGTTCCCTCACCCAGAGATGCCGACGCTAAAAGTCCGATTGATCCCGTAATCTGCGACGCCTCGTCCGAGAGAATATCTCCGAACATGTTGGAGGTTACAATCACATCAAACTGCGCCGGATTCCGTACCAGCTGCATTGCCGCATTATCCACCAAAAGATCGTGATATTCCACCTCCGGATACTCTTTGGAAAGTTCGTGCATAATCTCTCTCCAAAGCCGGGAGCTTTCCAAAACGTTTGCTTTGTCAATGCTGTGCAGGCATTTTCTGCGTTTCATAGCAGCCTCAAACGCCGCGCGTCCAATTCGCTCAATCTCCATCCGGCTGTAGCACTCTGTATCATATGCTTCCTCGCCGAAACGACCCTCACGCCGTCCGCGTTCTCCAAAATAAATACCGCCGGTCAGCTCGCGTACCATCATCAGATCGACACCGTTTTTGATAATCTCCTCTTTGAGCGGACTTGCCGCTGTCAGCGCCGGATAGACCTTTGCCGGGCGCAGATTGGTGTAGAGTCCCATTTTTTCACGGATTCCTAAAAGCGCACTCTCCGGACGGATTTTTCCGCCGTCCCATTTCGGACCGCCGACTGCGCCCAGAAGCACACTGTCGCTTGCAAGACAACCCTCCACCGTTTCCTCCGGCAATGCCTCGCCGCAGGTATCAATTGCGATACCGCCGATTAAATAATCTTTCGTGCAAAATTCATGTCCGAATTTTTCTCCGACTTTTGCTAAAACCTGCTCTGCCGCGCCAATAATCTCCGGACCGATTCCGTCTCCTTTTAATAAAGCAATCTGATATTTCATCTTAAAATGCACCCTCTTTCACCGCTGCAACCAAACCGCCTGCCTGGATAATTTTCTGAATAAATTCCGGGAACGGCGCAGTCTGGTAGGTTTTTCCTGTGGTCAGATTGTTAATAATTCCCTGATCCAAATCTACCTCTACCTCGTCTCCCTCCCGGATTTCCTCTGCTGCCTCCGGGCATTCCACAATCGGAAGTCCGATATTGATTGCATTCCGGTAGAAAATGCGTGCAAAGCTTTTTGCAATCACCACCGAAATTCCGCTTGCTAAAATAGCAATCGGCGCATGCTCACGGGACGAACCGCAGCCAAAATTCTCTCCGGCAATCATCAGATCGCCCTTTTTGATCTTCTTTGAAAAATCTGCGTCCAGATCCTCCATGCAGTGCTTTGCGAGCTCTGCCGGCTCGGAGGTGTTTAAATAACGTGCCGGGATGATCACGTCGGTGTCGACGTTATCTCCATACTTAATTGTTTTACCCTGAAATTTCATTTAACAAACCTCCCTCGGATCGGAAATTTTTCCTGTGATTGCAGACGCTGCTGCCACTGCCGGACTTGCCAGATAAACCTCCGATTTCGGATGTCCCATTCTGCCGACAAAGTTCCGGTTTGTGGTGGTAACGGCGCGTTCTCCTGCTGCTAAAATACCCATATATCCGCCCAGACAAGGACCGCAGGTCGGAGTAGAAACAATTGCGCCTGCCTCAATAAAGGTTTTCAGATAGCCGCGCTCCATTGCCTCTAAATAGATTTTCTGCGTTGCCGGGATAATGATTGTCCGGACATGTTCGCAGACCTTCTTTCCTTTCAGAATGTCTGCTGCAACCGCTAAATCCTCCAGCCGTCCGTTGGTGCAGGAACCGATCACAACCTGGTCGATTGTAACCTCTCCTGCCTCGCGTACGGTTTTTGTATTCTCCGGCAGATGCGGAAATGCAACGGTCGGCTCAATCTCATCCAATTGAATCACATACGTTTTTTCATACTCTGCATCCGGATCTGCTGTGTAGATTTTCGGTTCTCTCGCGCCGGCTTTTTTCAGATAGTCCAGCGTTTTGTCGTCCACTTCAAAAATACCGTTTTTCGCACCGGCTTCAATTGCCATATTGGAAATGCACAGCCGGTCGCTCACCGAAAGTGCATGCACACCCTCGCCGCAGAACTCCATGGAACGGTACAGTGCGCCGTCCACACCGATCATACCGATAATATGCAGAATCACATCCTTACCGCTGACATAAGGGGAAAGCTTTCCCTTTAGTTCAAATCGAAGTGCAGACGGAACTTTAAACCAGGTCTTTCCGCTTGCCATCGCGCAGGCAAGGTCGGTAGAGCCGACACCGGTGGAAAATGCGCCCAATGCACCATAGGTACAGGTATGAGAATCTGCGCCGATGATTGCGTCTCCGGCTGTCACCAAGCCTTGCTCCGGCAGGAGCGCATGCTCAATGCCCATTCTTCCGACATCAAAATAGTTTTCAATTTTCTCCTGACCGGCAAAATCCCGGCAAACTTTACACTGTTCCGCCGCTTTAATATCCTTATTCGGAATAAAGTGATCCATTACCAGTGCAATTTTCTTCTTGTCAAAAACATTTTTCCCAAGCTTCTCAAATTCTCGGATAGCAACCGGTGCGGTGATGTCATTTCCAAGGGTCAGATCAAGATTTGCAAGAATCAGATCTCCGGCAGAAACATGGTCTAAGCCTGCATGGGCAGCTAATATTTTTTGTGTCATTGTCATTCCCATGATCTGATTCCTCCTTATTCTGCCACACCCGGCAGCTTATTGATGGCATTCAGATAAGCCAGAATACTTGCCTCGATAATATCGGTGGAGAGTCCGCGTCCGTTATAGGTTTTGCCCTCGTCCTTTGTTTTCAGCTTTACAATGACCTCACCAAGCGTGTCCTTACCCTCGGACACCGCACGAATCTGATAGGTTTCCAGTGTGTGCACCGGCGGCAGAACAATTTTATCAATCGCGTTATATGCCGCGTCAATCGGACCGTCGCCCAGGCAGACATCCTCTAAAATCTTCTCGCCGTCCTTTAAGCGGATGGTACAGGTTGCCGTGGTATGATTGCCGGCATGGACGTCAAACCGATCCAGGATATAGCGTTCATGATCCTCTTTTCTTTGCAGGAGCAGCGCCTCAATATCAAAATCGTTGACTTCCTTTTTCTTATCGCATAGCGCCTTAAATGCTTCAAATACGCGCTCTAATTCCTGTTGCTCCAGTTCATAGCCCATTGTCTCCAAATGCTGACAGAATGCATGTTTTCCGGAATGCTTTCCAAGCACAATCCGGTTTTCGTGCATGCCGACCGATTCCGGCGTCATGATTTCATAGGTAGCGCGGTTTGCAAGAACTCCGTGCTGATGAATGCCTGCTTCATGTGCAAAGGCATTTTTCCCGACAATCGGCTTATTGATCGGCGCATTTTGACCGATAATGTCATACACCTTTTTACTGGTTCTGTAAATCTGCGTGGTATCCAGGCGCGGAAGTGCCGCATATGCGTCCTCCCGGGTATGCAGCGCCATGACAACCTCCTCTAACGAGGTATTTCCGGCACGCTCGCCCAGACCGTTGACGGTACATTCAATCTGCATCGCACCGCCGCGGACACCTGCTAAAGAATTTGCAACCGCCATACCCAGATCGTTATGACAGTGTACCGAAAAAATAGCTTTGTCGCTGTTTGGAACATTTTTGATCAGATATTCAATCAGCTGCTGCATTTCACCCGGTGTGGTATAGCCGACAGTATCCGGAATGTTCACAACGCTTGCACCGTTTGCGATTGCAATTTCCGAAACCTTTGCTAAAAATTCCGGATCGCTCCGTGTGGCATCCTCTGCGGAAAATTCGATATTGGAGCAATATTTTGCAGCGTATGCCGTCATATTCTTTACATGCTCCAAAACCTCCTCCGGCGACATTTTCAGCTTATATTCCATATGGATCGGCGAGGTGGCTATAAACAGATGGATTCTCGGATCAACCGCCCCTTTTACAGCCTCATATGCCGCGTCAATATCCTTTTGATTTGCTCTTGCAAGGGATGCAACGGTACAGTCGTGAACGGTTTCTGCAATTTTTTTCACCGATTCAAAGTCTCCCGGTGAGGAAATAGCAAATCCGGCTTCAATCACGTCCACTTTCATTTTTTCCAGGCAACGCGCAACCTCAAGTTTTTCTCGCAAATTCATGCTGCATCCGGGCGACTGCTCTCCATCCCGGAGTGTTGTATCAAAAATTTTAATCTGCTTCATCCTAAAACCTCCTGTTGAAAAAAAAAAACGGGGATAAGACACCAGCCTTATCCCCCAAAAATTTATCTTTGGCTATGTTCCTGAGCCATTTTCTCCATTGCGTCAATGCAATTTTTGCAGATTGCCTTTCCGCCGTAACGAACCAGGTTATCCGATTCATCACAGAAGATGCACGCCGGCGCATATTTCTTCAGAACAATCATATCGTCGTCAACAAAAATTTCTAACGAATCTCTGTTCTTGAGTCCAAACACCTTTCTCAATTCCTTTGGGATTACAATTCTTCCCAACTCATCAATTGGTCTTACAATTCCAGTTGCTTTCATTCATATCATTCCTTTCCTTTTCGCATAAATGAGGTTCCCGAAAGATTATTCCAATTGCTGTTTCAAGAAGCTTTTGCAAAAAATGCCTTTCCATTCATCCAGCGCATGTACAATGATCCTGCTTTGTTTCCTCGTCTTTTTCTGTCAAATACTATTATATAACAAAAATCCCATATTGTCAACAATTTTCGATAAAATTTTCAATAATTTTTTTATTATTTTTCCGAAAAAAACGCTTGACAATCCCTTCCTCTTGTGCTATAATAAATATGTTGTCGATAAGACAAGCCCAAGTGGCGGAATTGGCAGACGCCCAGGACTTAAAATCCTGTGGGAAGAGATTCCCGTGCCGGTTCGACCCCGGCCTTGGGCACCACGTCGGAGCAAAGTTCGCTTTGCTCCGTTTTTTTTGCAAAAAAACATCCGCCCGCTTCCTTGCTCCTCCTTTTTCGCAAAAGGTCCCGTTCACGTCGGCTATTCGTTTGCAAGCGCACTCATAACGCCTTTGGTTCTCTACCAACCTTTTGCGAGAGTGCGCCTGCGGCGCATTCTGTGTTCAAAATTTCTTACTCAATCACCGAGCAATCTCCAAGAAGTTCCGGCTTATGTTTCATAGAATCCGCATCGGTCAGCGTCCGGATGACACGGCAGGGATTTCCGGCGGCAAAGCTATGCGGCGGAATCGAACGGGTCACAACACTGCCTGCACCGATCACGCAGCCCTCGCCGATTGTCACACCCGGCAGAATCGTCACATTCGCACAAATCCAGCAGCCGTTTCCTATCCGTACCGGCTTTGTGTAGCAGAGTCTGCGTCCAACTCCGTCCGGACACCGGAGCGCGCGCCGCTCCTCGGATAGCATTGGATGAATCGGCGTTGTGATGGTGACGTTCGGTCCGAAATCGCAGTTTTCCCCAATCACGACCTCCCCGTCATCCTGGCAGGTAAAATTGAAATTCACAAAGGTATTCTTTCCGACCTTGGTGTGCTTGCCGTAATGAAAGGTGATCGGTCCCTGAAATACCACATTTTCATTTAATTCTCCGAGAATCTGGCGCAAAATCTCTTTCCGTGCCTCCGGCTGATCCTCCGTCAGGGCATTGTAACGCTGATTCAGCATGTGCGTTCTTTTCTTTGTTTCCACTCTCCATTGCTCCGAGGGAAAAAACATCTTCCCGTTTCCGTCCTCTAACATGTACATTCTCCTCACTATCAATTGATATCTCAATCATATCACAAATTGCAGATTTATGCAAGGATTTTCTTTCACACATTCCAAACAATCTGCATATGATAATAACAAACCAGAAAGATTGGAGCTTCAGTATGGGATTTATAAAATGTTTATGCTGCAAGACGGTGGGATTGGCTGCGCTGACCTTTTGTTTAGGGATGGCGGCAGGGTTATTATTTCCCATTTACATCGTTGCGGTATTAGAGGCTATTATGATTTTAGGGATGGGCTATTTATGCCTGTTCCGTTGGTGAGAAAGGACGGGGTTTTTGAATGAGAGTTGTTGTAATGAAAATGCCAAAGGGATTATCTAAAATTTTGCGTGCTGTGTTAAAAATGAATTAACCAAAAAGGAGATCGCGCAGATCTCCTTTTTCGTGTTAAAGATTGATTCCATCCGGAATTTTGGTATTTGGTTTTTCTCCCTCTTTCATATCAATCTCAATATTTCCAAACGGAGTCGGAATTTTGATTCTTGCATATTTTAGTCCAAAAAGCTTGGGAGAAAGCTGGATTTCCCGGAATCCCGGCTGGATGATTTTCAGACCGGACAAGCGCACCGGCAACTGATAGGTCGGTGTTCCGCCCCAGACATGGCTGTAGTCAAAGCCGTAGCCGCCGGTAAAGTCGTACCAACCCTCTTTTAAGCCTTTCGGATAATCTAACATGCAGTTCCACCGCCGGATCTGATCCAGTCCGTATTTTTCAAACAATCCGCATTCTGCAATCGCGTCCAGAACAAAATGCATAAAATACGGCTGCGGCTTGATGAGCGTATCATCTTTGAGCGTCCGTTCCATAATCTCCGCTGCCATATCCTCCGGACACAAACCGTAAAGCACGGCAAGCGAATTGGTATGCCAGCTGTAATACCGCGCGGAAACATTTTGCGGCAGCCAGTCATTCGGAGTATAGGTATCATTTAATCCGTCAAAATAAAGTCCCTTTTCTTCATCATATAACGTCTGATGAAAGGCAGTTTGAAAAGCAGCCGCCCGTTTTTGGTATAAATCTGCATGAGAATCATCCGAAAGCCACCGCTCTATTTTTTCTGCCAATCGCAGCCCTTGGTAATAAAACGCAGACAACACACCCTGTCCGAGCGCCTTGGGGGGATGATGCATGTTATTGCCGTCCACCATCAGCCAGTCAACAAACATGTAGTCCGGCGGATTGTCAATGATGCCGCTTTTTCCGACATAGCCGGAAAACCGCTCCAAAAGCTTTTCCATAGTTGGCTTTGCATACTCAATCATCGTCCGATCGCCGCTATATAAATAGTAATCATACAGCATCTGAATCCAAAGCATACTGTAGGTGGTGTGGAACATTTTATAATCATGATACGCAAGATAGTCTGCCATCCGGACAAGGTCAAACCGGGTTAATTCCGGATTGCCGTAGGTCATGTAATTCATCAGACTGGCAATCATATAGTCGCCGGTGCAGCCTAAATTTTCCTGGTGCATCGGACTGTCCAGTTCCAGCGTCTGTTTACAGATTTTCAAGGTATGCTTTCCAAGCTCGTAAATCTCGTTTAATGCTTGCTCCGAACAGGAAAAACTGCCGTTTTCCGGGCACGGATAATGTGTAAAAAGAAACGCGACATCCTCCACCGTGACCGGATCGTCACAAAAGCGGATCAACTCAAGTTGAAACATTCCGCAGCTGACCATCCGTAGGCCACGGAAATCCACCGACCCCTTACCGTATAAAATTTCAGAGGACGTTCCGACCGGCTCTTTTTCGTATCCCTTTATCACAATCATGTATTCCGCATGCTCCGGTGCATTTACCCGGAAATGATAGTAGCCGGCATAGACCTTGTCTAATTCAAAGACACGGCAGTTTCCGTCCTGTTCCTCCCGGCATGGAATGATTTTTTCCTCCACTAAATTTTCAATCGGAGAGGGACGCATGTTTCTTTCACTCGGAATCATGACAGAGCTTCCCCACCGGTCGGATAAAACCGTCATATCCATTTTATTGACCGCAATTCGCTGACGGTTCAGACGGGATTCCCATGTTTCGTCCGCAGACAGGATTTCCTTTGTTCCGTCCTCAAACAAAACCTCCGCCTCGAACATAAAGCCGCCGTGCCCCCACGAGGTTTCACTCTGCACCGTCGGAATCATCGGAACAAGCGCGTAAAACTCTGCCGTCTGCATATCCGCTTTAATCTCATAGGAATTATAATAGCAGTAGGGCATTGTGCCGTCATATCCGTAGTCACCGCCGTGGCAAACAGGTCCCTGCCCCACATAGTCTCCGTTTAAGTACAAAAGATACTTTGCGTCTGCTGATATGTTGATCTGCATTTTCACAGCTTTTTTGGAAAACTGATAGGTTTTCCGGAACTCTGCACAGCAATAGCGTATGTTTTGTTCCTTTGAAAATAAAGTGCAAAATGTTTTTTGTTCCATTGGATATTGTTTCTGATCTATCCATATCCATTGTTTCATAATCTATGCTCCTAAAAATTATTTCACGATAAACCCTGCAAAGCTATAGGGGGGCATGTCAGACAGGATCACCTTGTCCTGTTCGAGTCTGCCGCTGCAATTGATAAATTCAATTTCTGTGTATTCCCCGTCCAGCTCCACCACCGGCTCGAAAATCTCGTCGGCAAACATATTCCAAAGTCCGACCGCCATGGACGAACCGTCCTTTTTCGACATGATATATAAGTCCGGGTTTCCGGCAGAATAAGCCGGCAGTTTTTCTCCTCCAAAATGGTCAATTGCAAGCTTTAGCTGTTTTGAGCGCAGATAGCTGCTATAAACATGTCTGCCAAACAGACTGTTTTTCAGATTGCCGCGGTTTGCATAAGCAGAAAAACCAAACACCAAAAACTGCTGTCCGTCTGCATTTTTATAGTAATACGAACCGATTGTTCTTTTTACCTCAATAACTTCCTTTTCAAACGCAATCAGATGAGACTGAATCTGTGCATCCTCCTTGACAGTGATATCATATGCATCAATATCCCCTGCATAATTATTGTCAAACAGATCAAAGTATTCCCGATTGACCCGGTATTGCTCACCAACCGACACAAGACCCGTGTCAATTCCCTGCTCCTCTAAAATTTCAGCCGCGCGAAGATCGATGATCAAACCTTTTTTCATCGCCTCCGGAGAAACCATTTTCACATTTTCTGCAAAGGCAATTCCGCATACACCCTCGCCGTCCCAAATTGTTGGAATGCTGTTTTCTGAAATCATTTTCGCAGCAAGCGGGAAGAAAAATTCAAAGATTTCTCCGCCGTTTCCCTCAAAATTCTGAGGAATCACCATATCGTTGAATTTTTCCATTCTCTCATAAACCCGGACACCGCATGCCGTTTTATTCTGAAAATGCTTTTCGATCTCCTGATATAGCGGACGGTTTTTCTCATGCCGCAGGATGTAGCCATCCTCTGTTCCCGGCTTTGAGGTGTAGTCAATGGCATATTTTAAAATTCCCTTTAAATCACCCGAAGCACGCAGAGCAGTATCAAAAAGCTCTACAAAGCTTGCCGGGCATGCCGTTCTCGGTCGTGGGAACGGATCGCCCTCGGACATCGTTTCAATCTCACCGCTCCAGCTTTGCTCCATTCGCTCTGCCTCAACAACACTTTGCAGGGTATTTCCCCACGATTTAAACGGCACCCAATACGGTGCACCGGTCAGCCGCATAAACGGCTCTGTATTTCCGGCAAACACCTTTGCAAGCGTTGCAAAATCAATTCCGTCAAAATCCCAGTTTGGCATGCAGGCACAAGCGCCCATCCGGATGTTCGGATTGACAGCATCCACAGCCTTTCGCATATCCTTGGCAAACAGCTCTAAATAATATCCCTTGGATTTCTGCCATGCCGTCCGGTATTTGCTCTCTCCGCCCCAAAGAACCTTTTTTCGCAGTTCCTCGCGGCTGATATCCTCGCCCAAAAGCTCACAGGTGTATTTCATATGATTTTCGCATGCACAGCCAAACCCAAAATCGTGGAAACCGTAGGTCATGTCGTCATCATACATAATCAGATCAACACCGCAGGAGGCAATCTCTGCCGCATACTCGCCTGCAAATTTCCGAAACGCGTCATCCGATGGGCAGAGGATTCCGTTCTGATCGGAAACAACCCCGTCAATACCGGTCATATGGATATAGTCGCTTTTTCCTAAAATGATAAATGCCCAGACCCACGCGCCGACCTCAAGGCCGTGTGCATGAAAAAATTCGCAGTTTTCCTTTAACGCTTTCATTTCTTTCTTGCGTCCCTCCGGATCGGTGTGATACTTTCCAAGCGCTAAAAATACCCTTTTTGCGTCCAGCCGCTTAAGACTCTCCAGAATGTTTTCAAGTCCCATCTCCTGTGCAGTCATGTTGATAATTGGTACAGATACCTTGTACATTTTCTTCACTCCTATAAAACATTGATTGATAACCCTATTATACATGCTATGATCAGAAAAAAATAGTCACTATCTTCCCGATTTTATATAAAATCTTCCCGAAGCAAAAAAGAGGGTGTAAAAAAGAGCACAGAACGCTCTGTGCCTTTTTTAACATCCCTCTACAATTGATCAATCTCCTGCATCAATACCTCTACCGCGTCTGATTCAGGAATCTTTGTTTTAATAATTTCACCATGCCGGAAAAGAATGCATTCTCCCTTTCCGCCGGCAATGCCGATATCTGCCTCCCGAGCCTCACCGGGACCGTTGACGGCACATCCCATCACAGCCACCTTAATTGGCTTTTCAATCTGGCTGATCCGCTTTTCCACCTCATTCGCAATTTGAATCAAATTGATCTGTGTTCTGCCGCAGGTGGGGCAGGAAATTAATTCGGCACCGGATTTCCGAAGTTTTAAAAGTTTCAGAATCTTCTTTGCCGCATAAACCTCCTCAACCGGATCTGCCGTTAAAGAGACACGGATGGTATCGCCGATTCCCTCCGAAAGGAGCGCGCCGATTCCGATTGCAGATTTTAACACACCCTCTGCCATCGTTCCTGCCTCAGTCACACCGACATGCAGCGGAATATCTGACTGTGCATGAAATTTCCGGTATGCCGCAAGCATGGTCGGCAGATCGGACACCTTCATCGACACCACAATATCAGAAAAATTCAGCTCGTCCAGAATTGCAATATGCCGGAATGCACTCTCCACCAATGCGTCCGCCGTTGGTTTTTTGTATTTTTGTAATAAATCCTTTTCCAAAGAACCGCCGTTCACACCAATCCGGATGGGAATATTCCGTGCCTTTGCCATTTCAACAATTTCCCGGACGCGGTCACGGCTGCCGACATTGCCCGGATTAATCCGCACCTTATCGACTCCGTTTTCCATGCACAAAAGCGCCAGCCGGTAATCAAAATGAATATCGGCAACCAACGGAATATGGATTCCCTCTTTGATTTTTTTCACCGCCATTGCCGCCTCGGTGTCCGGCACGGCAACGCGGATGATTTCGCATCCTGCCTGCTCCAAGCGCAGAATCTGTTCAATTGTTTTTTCTGCATTCCGGGTATCGGTATTGGTCATAGACTGAATCGAAATCTCCGCACCGCCGCCCACCGGAACGTCTCCTACAAACACTTTCCTTGTCATTTGAATCCCCTGTCTTCTTTCTAAAATGATATATCTTGTTTTAATTCGGGCGGATAATATCCGCCCCTACGATTTGCAGGTAATAGCTGTCTCTGCATTTTTTCAAGTATCTATCCTATCAGCTTGAAAATATCGTTAAAAAACACCACCACGGCAAAGCCTAAGAGCAGCATTAAGCCAATCATATGCACAATACCCTCTTTTTCTGCCGGAACAGGCTTTTTGCGGATCAGTTCAATCAGCATAAAGAATATTCTGCCGCCATCCAGCGCCGGGAGCGGCAGCAGATTGAATACACCTAAATTAATGGTCAGCATGCCGATTAAAAACAGAACATTCAAAGTTCCATAATCCGACTTGACCGCGGTATCAACCGCACTTACCACACCAACCGGACCGGAAAGCTGATCAATGCCGGAATTTCCGCGCACCAAATCCCAAAGCGCCTGATACACCATTTTTACAACATAGCCGGTATAATACCATGCCTGGGAAACGGTGTTTTTCACACCAAGCGGCTCTTGCTTTGCAGTAAACCCTAAAATATACCGTTCGGAAGTTTGTTCTTTTCCGATATAGTCCGCGGCATGCGCTCTCATTTCTTCGGAATAGGACAAGAAGCTTTTCTTTTCCGTTCCGTTGATCTCATCTGTAATCCAGACGCCGTCCTCCTGGTACTGCTGCTTTGTTTTTTGCAAAGACGGCTTGATGGTGAAATCCAGCGTTTCAGATCCGCGCCGGACGGTCACCTCCACCTCCTGTTCCGCACTGCTAAGCGCGGCAGAAATATCCTGAAAATATGCAATTTTCTGTCCGTTTACCCGGATAATCCGATCTCCCTCCTGGATGCCGCTTTCCGAAATATAAGCGCGTTCATCAATTGCTCCGACAATCGGCACAGCAATTGTTTTTGACGGTGACTGCATTGGTACAACCAACAAAAACACCAAAAAACCTAAAATTAGATTGAATGTTGCCCCTGCCGCTGCAACTGCAAAGCGTTTCCACAATTTCTGGTTGCAGAATGCACGCGGATCGTCGTTGGCTTCATCCTCGCCGTCCAGCTTGCAATAGCCGCCCACCGGAAACGCACGCAGGGAATAAAGTGTTTCACCCTTTTGCTTTTTCCAGAGCGCCGGTCCCATGCCGACTGCAAATTCCAACACCTTCACTCCCACCAGCTTGGAAACAATAAAGTGTCCAAACTCGTGCAGTGTGATCATAAATAAAAAAATGACTATGGTAAGAATCCCAGCGATCAACGTCATCAACTCCTAAAATTTTGCATAAATCTCCTGCTTTACTGCCCTGTCTGTTTCTAATATCTGTGAAAGCTCCGGATTTTCAATCTGCTTTGCCGATTCCATCGCCTTTTGAATCACTTCAGATATTTCTAAATAGCGGATTTTTCTCTTTAAAAACAAATCCACTGCCGCCTCGTCTGCCGCATTAAATACGCAGGGTAGGATTCCGCCCTGTTTTCCGGCTTTTTGAGCTAATCGGAGCGCAAAAAATGTATCTGTGTCCGGTTCCTGAAATGTCAGCTCCGAATACTTTTTAAAATCCAACTCGTTTCCGCTCATCGGCAAGCGATTCGGATAGGTCAGAGCATACTGAATCGGCAGGCGCATATCCGGTGCGCCCAGCTGTGCAATTACCGCATTGTCCTGATATTCCACCATGGAATGCACCACGCTCTGGCGGTGTACCAATACCTCAATCTGATCCATATCCACCCCAAAAAGCCATTTTGCCTCAATCGTTTCCAAACCCTTATTCACTAAAGTGGAGGAATCAATTGTGACTTTCGCGCCCATATTCCAGTTGGGATGCTTTAACGCCTGTTCCGGTGTGATATGCTCTAAATCCTCTTTTTTCTTGCCGAAAAACGGTCCGCCGGAGGCTGTCAGAAGAATTTTTTTAATTTCTCCGTGACTTCTGCATCCCTCTAAGGACTGGAAAATTGCAGAATGCTCGCTATCCACCGGCAAAAGAGATACCCCGTATTCCTTTGCAAGTTTTGTGACAAGGTGTCCGCCGGTGACCAGGGTTTCTTTATTGGCAAGCGCAATATTCTTTTTCTCCCGGATTGCTGCAAGGGTCGGCTCTAAGCCGGAAATACCCACCACAGCCGTTACCACGGTTTGTGCCTCGGGCGCGGTTGCAGTTTCAATCAGTCCGTCCTTTCCGGAAACCACCCGAACCGGCAGGTCGGAAAGACGTACCCTTAAATCCTCTGCCGCCTGTTCTGAAACGGCGCAGACAAGCTTTGGACGAAATTCTCTTGCCTGTTCCTCCAAAAGCTTGATATTGGAATAAGCAGAAATCGCCTCCACCCGGATGCCGGGATAGGCACGCGCAATTTCTAAGGTTTGCGTGCCGATTGATCCGGTTGATCCGATTATAGATATTTTATGCTCAAAGTTCATTTTTATAACGCGATCCTTTCTATCGGTTGACGTACATTAAAAAATAATAAACCAACGGCGTCACCACAATCACACTGTCAAACCGGTCTAACACACCGCCGTGTCCCGGCAGAATTGACCCAAAATCCTTAACGCCGCAGTCTCTTTTAATAACTGACGCTGCAAGGTCGCCAAATTGCGACATGACGGATGCAATCACACCTAAAATCATCAGCTTCTGATAGCGGATTCCGGCAATCGATTCCATACCGCAGAATTGTTCCAAAATCCAGAAATACAGGCATGCGCTTAAAATTGCCACAATTACACCGCCGATTGCGCCCTCCACCGTCTTTTTCGGACTGACCGACGGAATCAGCTTATGCTTTCCGAAAAAACGTCCGGCAAAATACGCGCCGGTGTCGGTCATCCAGGAAAACAGGAACACCAAAAGAACCGCTTCAATCCCGTAATCAGATCGAATCTGCATTAACGGAAGTAAAAAAAGCGTGATAAAATAGGTTGCAAATGCAGAGCTGTAGAGTTTTTCATAATGAACCCTTGGGTGCAGATATACGCTCAAAATCAAATAAAGGATAATCGAAAGAATAATATAAAGCTGTGCCGCATGATGGTATGCACCCCACAAAATCAGAGCGGAATTGATCATGCCGACCGCCGCAACCCAGCGGTTTGCCTTAGTTGCTTTATAAAGCTCAAACAGCGCGGCAAAAATAATCACCGTTGCCGCACAGTTAAACACGACCGTATTGGAAAAGAGAATCAAAAAGAAAAACACCAATCCGATCATTGCCGTTAAAATTCTCTGCCACATACCGCTCCTCCTCACACACCGCCGAACCGTCTCGAACGGTTTTGAAAATCGTAAATTGCCTGATATAAATCCTCTTTCTTGAAATCCGGCCATAGCTTTTTAGTAAACCAAAGCTCAGAATATGCCGCCTGCCAAAGCAGGAAATTACTCAAACGTTCCTCTCCGCTGGTGCGGATAATCAAATCCGGATCGGGCTGTCCGCCGGTGTAGAGTGCATCTGAAAAAGCCTTTTCGTCAATCTCCTCCAAAGCCATTTCCCCATCCTGCACCTTTTTGGAAATCGCTCCGACCGCATGCAGCATTTCCTCACGCGAGCCATAGTTTAGAGCAATATTCATCACAATTCCGGTATTATTCTTTGTAAAATTCTCGGTCTTGATAATCTGCTCCTGAATCTCCTGGCTAAGCTCCTTTCTTGAGCCGATCGCCCGGATGACGACATTTTCTCCTGCCAAAGAATTTTCTGCGTCACGCAGATAATCCAAAAGCAGGTTCATTAAATAGTCCACTTCTTCTTTCGGACGTTTCCAGTTCTCGGTTGAAAATGCATAAACCGTGATATATCCGATTCCGATCCGGTTGCATTCTGTCACAATCTTTTTGAGCGTTTCTGCCCCCATCGAATGTCCGGCACTGCGCGGCAGACGGCGCTTTTTTGCCCAGCGTCCGTTTCCGTCCATAATCACTCCGATATGACGCGGCAGTCTGCCAAAATCGATTTCCTGTTCTATTTTTTTGTTTCTGCCAAACATAGCCTCACCCCTGTACTAACAAAAGGGGGCGTAAAAAAGAGCACAGAACGGTCTGTACCTTTTTTACATCCCCAACATGATTATACCTCTAAGATCTCTTTCTCTTTTCCTGCTGTGATCTCATCAATTTCTTTGATGTGTGCGTCGGTCAGGTTCTGAATATCCTTTTCAATTCCCTTTAATTCATCCTCGGTGATTTCGGATTTCTTTTTCTGCTCCTTATACATATCCATTGCATCGCGGCGAACATTCCGGATCTGCACCTTTGCCTCCTCCGAATACTTTTTCACCGTCTTAACTAATTCTTTTCTTCTCTCCTCTGTTAAAGGCGGAAAGCTTAAGCGAATTACTTTACCGTCATTCTGCGGTGCAATACCGAGATCGGATTTTTGGATTGCTTTTTCAATTTCCTTTAAAACAGACGCATCCCACGGCTGAATTACAAGCATTCTCGGCTCCGGAGAGGAAATAGAACCTACCTGTGCCACCGGTGTCATTGTTCCATAATAGTCGATTGCAACCTTATCTAAAACTGTTGCATTTGCTCTGCCGGCACGGATTATTTTTAACTCCGATGCAAAGCCCTCAATTCTCTTATTCATTTTTTCTTCAATTTCTGGATATTTTCCCATTTTTGTTTCCTCCTTTTTATTCTCTGTTTCCGTCTCTTGATACTAATGTTCCGATTCTCTCACCCTCTACGGCACGGACAATATTTTTCGGATCGTCTAAGCCAAACACTAAAATCGGCATATTGTTATCTCGGCACATAGACGCTGCCGTGGAATCCATCACGCCCAGCTCCTTACCGAGAATATCGTTAAAGGAAAGTGCGTCAAAACGTTTTGCATTCGGATTTTTCATCGGATCAGAATCATATACAGCGTCCACCTTTTTCGCGAGCAGAATAATATCTGCATCCGTCTCCACAGCACGAAGCGCCGCTGCGGTATCGGTTGACATAAACGGACTGCCTGTTCCGCATCCGAAAATCACCACTCTGCCCTTTTGCAGATGGCGGATTGCTTTTCCGCGGATATACGGCTCTGCAATCGAATTCATCGCAATTGCCGTCTGTACTCTCGTTTCCACCCCGGCATGTTCTAAAGCCGAGCAGAGTGCAAGCGCGTTGATGGTGGTTGCGAGCATGCCCATATGGTCCGCACGCGTTCTGTCCATATTCTCGCTGCTTCTTCCTCTCCAGAAGTTACCGCCGCCGACTACAATCGACACCTGAACTCCCATATCGGTCACCTTTTTGATATTTTCCGAAATGCTTGCAAGCGTTGCCTCATCCAAGCCAAAATGATTTTCACCGGCAAGCGCCTCTCCGCTTACTTTAAGCAGAACCTTTTTGTATTTCGCACCCATAGATTTCCTCCTGATTCATAGCATTGTTTTTTTCTATTATACCATTATTTTTTCATATTTGCAACCACTTTTCCAAACTTTGCAGATTTTTTTATGGTATAATCCTTCCAAATTCGGAAAGTCTAAGAATATTACAAAAAAAGAAAGGGTGACTGGATGAAACAGTATATTGAAATCACAGATATTTTTGCGCGCGAGGTGCTGGATTCGCGCGGCAATCCGACTGTGGAGGCGGAGGTTTACACCGAGCTTGGATACGGCAGGGCAATCGTTCCCTCCGGCGCGTCCACGGGTGTGTTTGAGGCAGTGGAGCTGCGTGACGGCGACAAAAGCCGTTATCTCGGCAAAGGAGTTAAAAATGCAGTGGAGCATGTGAATACCAAAATAGCAGACTGTATTGTTGGAATGAATGTTTTAGATCAGCGCGCTTTGGATTTAAAGCTATGCAAGCTGGACGGCACACCGAACAAGGGAACGCTTGGTGCAAATGCGATTTTAGCCGTTTCCTTAGCGGCGGCGCATGCGGCAGCAGACGCTCTGAAAATTCCGCTCTACCGCTATGTCGGCGGTGTGAATGCGCATCTTCTGCCCGTTCCGATGATGAATATTTTAAACGGCGGAGCGCATGCAAATAACAACGTGGATATTCAGGAATTTATGATTATGCCGGTCGGCGCAAGATGTTTCCGCGAGGGACTCAGGCAGTCAAGCGAAGTATTCCACCACTTAAAAGCGCTTTTAGCAGAGGAAGGACATACCACCTCCGTGGGAGATGAGGGCGGTTTTGCGCCGAATCTTCCGGCAGACGAGGCAGCCTTAGAGGCAATTACCAAGGCGATTGAACGCGCCGGCTATCAGCCGGGCATAGAATTCCGGATTGCAATTGACGCGGCGTCCAGTGAATGGATTCAGCCGGACGGCACATACAAGCTCCCGAAATCCGGCATCCTGCGCACCAAGAGCGAGATGATCGACTACTGGGAGGATCTTGTAAACCGTTTTCCGATTGCATCCATTGAGGACGGACTCGCCGAGGACGACTGGGAGGGATGGCAGGAATTAACGCGCCGTTTAGGAAACAAAATTCAGTTAGTCGGCGACGATCTGTTTGTTACAAACCCGGAACGCTTAAAAAAAGGAATTTCACTCTCGGTTGCCAATTCAATTTTGGTGAAAGTGAATCAAATCGGAACGCTTTCCGAAGCAATTGACGCAGTGGAAATGGCACATAAAGCAGGCTATACGGCTGTTTTATCGCACCGGAGCGGAGAAACAGAGGATACGACCATTGCCGATCTTGCCGTTGCCTTAAATGCCGGTCAGATCAAAACCGGTGCCCCCTCCCGCACCGACCGCGTGGCAAAATACAATCAGCTTTTGCGGATTGAACAGGAACTATCCTACACAGCAGAATACCATAATCCATTTAAATCTTAAAAAAACCCGGTCTCTCGCCATAAGAGACCGGGTTTTTTAATTG
>CAKSJF010000019.1 GCA_934462945.1 uncultured Clostridia bacterium
GAGAACGTATGGGTAACCGCACCGAATGCGAATCCCTCTACCGCGCGTTTGGAAAAACATATTCCAAATTAGAGAACTGGTCCTGCTATATTCTGACCTCGCATGAACAGTTTGAAACACTCTTTGGAAAAAGAGCAAATAAAAAACGTAAACTGTATAACGGTATGCTAAAATGTAATCTGTATCAATACTGGGGCGAAAAACCGCCAAAAAAACAACACCTGAATAACATCAAAGATTGATTATCAAGATACAAATTGAAAGATCATCTTGCAAGAACACTCATATTTTGATATAATATATTCAGATATTTTGAAGAAAAGAAATGGAGAGTTTTCTATGGATCATGACTTTCTCGAAAAAGTAGGTAATATTCTTACACAAGCAAGACATAATATAAAAACTGCCGTGAATCTTTCTATGGTTTACGCATACTATAATATAGGCAGAATGATTATAGAGGAAGAACAAAAAGGGAATCAACGCGCAGAGTATGGGCAATATATTTTGAAAAATTTATCTGCATATTTAACTGAAAAGTTTGGAAAAGGCTATTCAACTGACAACTTAAAATTAATGCGAAAATTTTATACTGTTTATTCTCATGATATAATTGGGGAAACAGTGTTTCCCCAATCCGAAAAATTACCATCGACGGAAACAGGCAGAAAATTTTATCTAAGTTGGTCACACTACTTAAAACTAATGCGCATTGATAATATCGATGAAAGACATTTTTATGAAATTGAAGCCGCAAAAAATGACTGGAGTTTATCAGAATTAAAAAAACAGTTTAACACGTCCTTGTATGAAAGATTAGCACTAAGTACAGAAAAAGATAAAGTAAAAAGGCTTTCAACAGATGGACAGATAATTGAGGTACCGTCGGATTGGGTGAAAGATCCTTATGTTCTTGAGTTTTTAGGTTTACCTGAATTGGAAGAATATTCTGAAACAGATCTTGAAAAGCGCATTATTGACAATCTGCAAAAATTTTTGCTTGAATTAGGCAAAGGGTTTACTTTTGTAGGCAGGCAGGTCAGATTAACCTTTGAAGAAGAACATTTCAAATGTGACCTTGTATTTTATAACCGTCTGTTAAAGTGCTTTGTTTTATTCGATTTAAAAATTGGTGAACTAAAGCATCAAGACATAGGACAAATGCAGATGTATGTAAATTTTTATGATAGAAATGTGAAACTTGATGATGAAAATAAAACAATAGGTATCATTCTTTGCAAAGACAAAAAGCAAGCCATTGTAGAAATGACCTTACCAGAAGATAACACACAAATTTTCGCCAGCAAGTATCAAACAGTATTGCCGAGTAAAGAAGAACTACAAAAGCTGCTTGAATTCTAAAAAAATTATGACATTTCAAATATTTTTACATAAAAAAGACCAATAAGCAAAAACAGATAAGTCAAGTGCAGATTGCTCTCGACTTATCTGTCTTTTTTATCTTTGCACCGCGCCTGTGCCGTCTCCTCCGGCGAGGGTTTCGACTTCTTCGCGCGTTACCAGGTTCATATCTCCTGGGATTGTATGTTTTAGTGCCGCTGCCGCTGCGCCGAATTCCAGTGCACCGCGGATATCCTTTCCGTCCAATAAACCGCAGATTGTTCCGCCGACAAAGCTATCTCCGCCGCCAACGCGATCTACAATCGGATGAAAACGATATTCTCTGGAATGATAAAATTCATCCTTTTCCATGGAATAAATGCAAGCCGACCACAGATTATCCGACGCCGATTTCGGTACGCGGAGCGAGGAAATAGCATATTTCAAATCAAACTGTTCGCACATTTTTCTTAAAATATTCCGATAGTTGCTCGGATTAACAGGTGTCTGGGAAAAGTCCATGCCATGCGGATGGAATCCGAAAATCCGGTCGCCGTCAATGCAGACATCCGTATACTGCATTAATCTGCTCATCACTTCTTTTGCACGCTCTGCCGTCCAAAGCTTTTTCCGGTAATTCACATCACAGGAAACCGTCAGACCGTGGCGCTTTGCTGCACGGCATGCCGCCTCAGTCAGGCGCATTGCAGATTCTGAAAGTGCCGGGGTAATTCCCGAAAAATGAAACCAGTCTGCCCCTTTGAAAATTTCGTCAAAATCAAAATCTTCACAAACAGCCGTCGAAATAGAGGAATGCGCGCGGTCGTACACCACATTGGATGCCCTTGATGCTGCGCCCGTCTCTAAAAAATAAATTCCCAGCCGTTCGCCGCCGCGTGCAATATGCTTGGTTTCCACATTCATTTTCCGGAGCGCTGCAACTGCACAGTCTCCAATCGGATTTTTCGGAACTTTTGTAATAAACTCTGCGTCATGTCCGTAATTTGCAAGCGAAACCGCAACATTTGCCTCTCCGCCGCCATAATTAATATCAAATTCATCTGCCTGAATAAACCGTTCAAATCCAGGTGTAGAAAGTCGGAGCATAATTTCTCCCATTGTAATAATCTTCGCCATTTTTAACCCCTTGCTTCCTTGATTCTCTTGATAAATTCTTTTGCAGTCTCGGTAATCTTCTGATAATCGCCTGTTTTTGCGCCTGCAATCAGGCTTGATCCTGCGCCGACAGCAACCGCGCCAGCCTTAATCCACTCATGTACATTTGAGACATCCACACCGCCAGTCGGCATCATTTTTGCCTGCGGCAGAGGTCCTTTAATGTCCTTAATAATTTTCGGTCCGAACAGATCTGCCGGGAAGATCTTCACAATATCCGCGCCTGCCTCCATTGCCGTCAAAACCTCGGTAATGGTCATACAGCCGGGCAGATACGGAACGCGGTAGCGTCCGCAAAGCTTTGCTGTTTCTAAATTAAATCCCGGGCTGACAATATAATTTGCGCCAGACAGGATTGCCATTCTTGCCGTTTCAGAATCTAACACCGTTCCTGCACCCAAAAGCATTTCGCCGTTTTGATATTTTTCTGCCAATGCCTCAATCACCTTGTGCGCTCCCGGAACAGTAAAGGTCAACTCAATCGACGGGCAGCCGCCCTCTAAGCATGCGTCGCTGATCCGGATTGCCTCGTCTGCATTTTTTGCACGCACGACTGCCACCAGTCCGGCATCTGTCATTTTCTTTAGTACTTGTTCCTTTTCCATTACTTTCTCTCCTTAAATGTCCAAATTCGATACATACTTTGCGTTTGCTTCGATAAACTCACGTCTCGGCTCAACCTTATCGCCCATCAGAATCGTGAATACCTCATCTGCTGCAACTGCGTCCTCCATATCCACCTTTAAAAGCGTTCTTGTTTCCGGATTCATAGTCGTCTCCCAAAGTTCCGCCGGATCCATCTCACCAAGACCCTTATACCGCTGAACCTTGCAGCCGCTGCCCATTTCCGCGATCAGCGCGTCGCGCTCATCCTCATCAAACGCATACTTTTCCACAACATTTTTGTTCTTTCCTTTATACACCTTAAATAACGGCGGCTGCGCCAGATAGACATGTCCATCCTCAATCAGCTGTCGCATATAACGGAAGAAGAAGGTCAGAAGCAGCGTCCGGATGTGCGCACCATCCACGTCGGCATCCGCCATAATAATAATCTTTCCGTATTTCAGCTTGGAAATGTCAAATTCTTCACCGATTCCTGCGCCCAATGCGTAAATAATCGGCAGAAGTTTTTCATTGCTGTGAACCTTATCAATTCTTGCCTTTTCCACGTTCAGCATTTTTCCCCAAAGCGGCAGGATCGCCTGGAAACGGCGGTTTCTTCCCTGCTTTGCACTGCCTCCTGCGGAATCTCCCTCGACAATATAAATCTCTGCATAATCTGCTCCCTCGTCGGTACAGCTTGCAAGCTTTTCCAAAACAGACGCATTATGCACAGAGGAGTTTTTCCGGGTTGCTTCTCTCGCCCGTCTTGCAGCCTCTCTTGCGCGCGACGCGGTGAGCGTTTTTTCCACAATCACCTTTGCCACTCTCGGATTTTCCTCTAAAAATGCCTCGAATTTATCGTTAATAGCGTTTTCCACCAATGTTCTTGCCTCGGAATTTCCAAGCTTGGTCTTTGTCTGACCCTCGAACTGTGCTTCTTCTACTTTAATGCTAATAACAGCCGTCAAACCCTCACGCGTATCATCACCGGAAAGGTTTGGATCTTTTTCCTTTAACATATTCGTTTTCCGGGCATATTCATTAATCACTCTCGTCATACCCGATTTAAAGCCGGTTTCATGTGTTCCGCCGTCCATAGTATGAATATTATTGGCAAAGCTTAATAACAGCTCGTTATAAGAATCAGTATACTGCATCGCAATCTCTAACATCATGCCGTCGCGCTCTGTTTCAAGATAGATCACCTCATCGTGCAGAGGATCCTTATTCCGGTTTAAGTATTTGACAAATTCCTTGATACCGCCCTCTGCGTAAAGCTCTTTCGGGGTCGGGTTTTCCACGCGCTTATCAGTCAGGATGATGCGGACACCCTTATTTAAGAATGCCTGCTCCCGGAGACGCTTTAAAAGCACATCATAATCAAATTCTAATGTTTCAAAGATTTCTCCGTCCGGCTTAAAGGTGATCTTTGTGCCGGTTTTGTCGGTATCTCCAATCACTTTTAAATCGCAAACCGGAGTTCCGCGCTCATATTTCTGATAATACACATGCTCGCCGTTTGAAACCTCAACCTCGAGCCACTCGGAAAGCGCGTTTACAACCGACGAGCCTACGCCGTGCAGACCTCCGGAAACCTTATATCCGCCGCCGCCGAATTTACCGCCGGCATGCAGAATGGTTAAAACTACCTGCACCGTCGGAATCCCCTGCTGCGGATGAATTCCAACCGGGATACCGCGCCCGTTATCGATGACCGTGATGGAATTATCCGGGTTAATATCTACGATAATTTTATCGCAATAGCCTGCTAACGCCTCATCGATGGAATTATCCACAATTTCATAAACCAGATGATGCAGACCTGCCGATGAAGTAGAGCCGATATACATACCCGGACGTTTCCGGACAGCCTCCAGCCCCTCTAATACCTGGATTTGATTTTCGTCATATTTGATTTCTACCTTATCCTCTATCATTTCCTTTTTCCTTCCTTACCGTAAATTAATTTGCTTTGATTTTGCACGCTTTGCCAATGTTGCAGACGAGATTGACGAAATATATACCTTTGTTTTTCCGCGGTAACGCGTAACAATATAAGACTTCGGAAGATCCTCCGTCACATCCACCACCTCGCCGCGCCGCTGCGCCTCGTTTAAAAAATGGCGGCTCTGCCTGGAAATTGTCGTATTGTCCATATCAAACACAGCAATCACGCTTTTTTCATGTACCACTGCGTCACCGCCTAAATGTAAGAACATGCATCCGTCACTCTCCCTCCTGCAATATGAAATAATCTTCTGTTTTCTGTATTTTCGTAAAAATCGGTATCGGTGGAGGTCAGAAGTACCTGCTTTCCCGAAATACGCTCGGAAAGGTACTGTCTCCTGTGAAAGTCCAGTTCGCTCATAATATCATCCAAAAGCAGAACCGGATATTCTCCCCGGATTTTCCGGATCACCTCTGTCTGCGCAAGCTTTAAGGAAAGCGCCGCAGTTCTCTGCTGTCCCTGCGAGCCGAATAACCTTGCCTCTTTTTCTCCGATCCGGATTCTTACATCATCACGCTGGATTCCCAAAAGCGCGCCGCCGGCATCCAGTTCACGCTGCGCCCCCTGTTCCAACCGACTGAAAAAAATATTTTTTGCCTCTTTTTCTATTATACCACAATCTACGCTCGGTGTATAGTCTATTTTTAATTTTTCTTTACTGATCTGACTGTGTACCTCTGCCGCATAGTCAGACAGTTGCTCCAAAAAGCTTCTCCGATAAAGCGCAATTCTGCTCCCAAAGTCCGCAAGCTGTTCATTCCAGACCGACATCATAGCCGCGTCTGCACCGCCGCGGATTTTTCCAAGCCGGATCAGGCTGTTTTTCTGGCGGAGCGCTTTCTGATAGTCTACCAGTGCACTCAGATAATTCGGATAAAGCTGGCTGATTGCCGCGTCTAAAAATCTTCTCCGCACACTCGGCGCACCTTTCACAAGCTCTAAATCCTCCGGCGAAAACATCACCACATTCAGATAGCTCATCAGCTGTGAAAGCCGCGACACCGGCACCTGATTCACCCAAATGCTTTTTTTCCCGTCTGCGGAAAGCTGCATTTTTGCCCGATAGCTGCGCTGTCCGTCCGCAAATTCCAGACCAAGCCGGAAAAATTTTTCACCGAACCGGATCATTTCCGTATCCGTCCGTGTTCTGGGGCTTTTTCCCTGGGAAAACAGAGACACTGCCTCCAATAAATTGGTTTTTCCCTGCGCATTATCGCCATAGATCATATTAATCCCCGGACAAAAGGAGATTTCCTCCTGCTCATAGTTCCGGAAATTCAGGAGGGTGAGCGTTTTTACTTCCATGCTTATTCCACCGTCAGCCGGCAGTCCTCATCCTCGAAATGAACCGTCACGGTATCTCCCGACCGGATTTTTTTGCCGCGCATTTCGCAAGCCTCTCCGTTGACGGACACAATCCCCTCCCAGATCATATCCTTTGCGTCCGCTCCGGACTCTGCCAGTCCGGAAAATTTCAAAAGCTGATCCAGCTTGATAAATTCTGTGTTAATTTTGATCGTTTCTTCCTGCATTCCGTTCTCCTCTTAATTCGTCACTCTGTTTACCGACTGTACGCCGGAAATCTGCCGTACCCTCTTTATCACGCGCTCCATATCCTGCGTTCCTGTGATTTCCAGTCCAAAGGTGATAATTCCTGTACCCTTTTTATTCACACGCGCAGCAATAGACACACAGTTGATCTTTAAATCTGCAATTGCCGCGGAAATGGTGGTGAGCATGCCCGGCTTATCATCGCATTCTACCGAGATGGAGGCAACATAGCTGCTTCTTCCCTCGTCACTTGCCCATCGGACACCGATAAACCGTCCCCGATCCTCCTCGGAAAGCGCCTGGGACTGAATATTCGGACAGTCTGCCCGGTGCACCGAGACACCGCGTCCCTTTGTGATAAAACCTTTGATTTCATCTCCCGGAACAGGGTTGCAGCATTTTGCCAGCCGAACCAGGCAATTATCAATTCCCTCTACTTCAATTCCGTTGCTGAAATTCCGTTTTTTCTTCGGAGGCTCTGCCGGTACAGCAGGCGGCGCCTCCACCGCTTCCTCCTCCCGGCGTTTCAGATATTCCTCCCGGAGCCGCATTACGACTTTCTGGGCTGACAAACCGCCGAATCCGACGCTTGCATACAGATCGTCAATGGAATTGAACTGATACTTTTTAAACATCGGAGCAAGCCATTCCTCGTGGAACAAAGCCGCCGGGGAAAGCTTCATATGCCGGATTTCCCGGTCGATCAGTTCCTTGCCGTGAACAATGTTTTCCTCCCGGCGCTCTCGCTTAAACCACTGATTAATCTTGGTTTTTGCCTGCGAGGTTTTCACAATTTTCAGCCAGTCGCGGCTTGGTCCTTTCACATTCGGCGAGGTCAGAATTTCCACAATATCGCCGTTTTGCAGAACATAGCTGTTCGGAACAATCTTTCCGTTCACCTTAGCGCCGCACATACTGCATCCGACCGCCGTATGGATTGCAAACGCAAAGTCGATCACGGTACTTCCGGAGGAGAGAGAAATGACCTTGCCCTTTGGTGTAAATACAAATACCTCCTCGCTGAACAAATCCAGCTTGATTGTATTCATAAAATCATCTGTATCCATCACCTCTGCCTGGTTTTCAAGCATTTGGCGCACCCATTCCAGTTTGGAATCCATGTCGGTTTTTCCGGTGATACCCTCTTTATATTTCCAATGCGCCGCGATACCTTCCTCTGCAATCCGGTGCATTTCCCAGGTTCGGATCTGAATTTCAAACGGCGTTCCGTTCGGTCCGATCAGGGTGCTGTGCAGCGACTGGTACATATTTGGTTTTGGCATTGCAATATAGTCCTTAAACCGGAGCGGAATCGGTGTGTACATCTCATGCACCATACCGAGCGCCGCATAGCAGTCTGCAACCGTGTCTACAATAATCCGCACCGCAAACAGATCGTATAACTCATCCAGCGTTTTATTCTGCGCATACATTTTGCGGAAAATGCTGTAGAAATGCTTTGCCCGTCCGGTAACCTGACCTTTGATGCCAACCTCCTGCATCTTTTTTTCCAGCGTCTTGATAATATCAATGATATACTGTTCCCGTTCGCTCTTTTTCTGATTGATTCCGGTTCGGATTTCCTCATAAGCAACCGGATCTAAATATTTTAAGGCTAAATCCTCTAATTCGCTCTTGATTTTCGACATACCCAAACGGTGTGCCAGCGGTGCATAGACATCCAGCGTTTCCTTTGCTATCAAAAGCTGCTTTGCCGGAGCCATAAATTTTAAGGTTCGCATATTATGCAGCCGATCCAGCAGCTTAATTAAGATAACCCGGATATCCTTGGACATGGCAAGGAGCATTTTCCGCAGATTCTCCACCTGCGCCTCCTCCCGGGTATAATACTTAATTTTCCGAAGCTTTGTCACACCGTCCACAATTTCTGCCACGCTCTTTCCGAAAAGCGTTTCCAGATTTTCATAGGTATACGGGGTGTCCTCAATCACATCATGCAACAGCGCCGCAGAAATTGCCACCACATCCAGATTTAATTCTGCCGCAATATACGCAACCTGAACCGGGTGTACAATATATTCCTCGCCCGACCGCCGGAACTGCCCCTTATGCGCCTGCTTTGCCAGGCGGTAGGCAAGATAAACCATGTCGCTGTTTGTCCCCGGCGCATAGCTCTGCACCATGCTGATAATTTTCTGTACAATTTTTTCCGTGTCATTTTCGCCCGATTCCGGAATGGTGTCCGGCGCCTGAATAATATTTTTTTTCTTTTCCATACGAAAACCTCCCTAACACGTTTTTATGTACCTTATCTGAATTGAATATCCTGCAAAATCAGCTGTACCGATTCGCTGCCGCGGAATGCATTTACCTCTAATAAAAATGCCAGATCTGCCGTCTGTCCCGGAGTCATCTGCAACGCAAGCGCTCCCATCCGGAATCCGACTGCCTGTATACTCATGCCGTTTTTTTCAATCTCCAGCCGGAGATGCGCTCCCTCCGACATGGTGCTCACCTGCCTGATCCGGACATTCCGGATGCAGAAAACCGGCTTTTCATTTCCCATTCCAAACGGCTCTAATAATTGGAGCGATTTTGCATTCTCTAAGGTCAGCCGGCTGATGCCCAGCTCCAGGTCATACCAAAGCTTCGGAATCAGATCTTCCTCCTGTAAATGCGATTCTGCGTACTGATTGATTGCTTTTCTGAAATTCTCCACTTCATCTGCCCGGATGCTAAGTCCTGCTGCCTGCGCATGTCCTCCGAACCGTTCCAGATGCATTTCTGAAGCAGTCAGCGCGTCAAACAGATGAAATCCCGGTATGGAACGTCCCGATCCCTTACCCGAGCCGGTTTCGTCCAGCGCAATCATAATGCAGGGACGGTAAAAGCGTTCCAAAATTCTGGACGCGACAATTCCGATCACGCCCGGATGCCAACCCTCTTTCGCCAGCACAATCACTCTTTGCTCACACCATGCCGGGTTCTCCTCTAAAAGCTCCACTGCCTCTTTAAAAATTGCCTGCTCCACGTTTTTCCGCTTTTGGTTTTCTTCCTCCAGTCTGCCTGCAAATAAGCCTGCCTGCTCCGGCTGATCTGAAAGCAGCAGTTCCACTGCATCTTTTGCATGCGCTAATCTGCCAACAGCATTTAGCCGCGGCGCAAGCATGAATGCAACCGAGGTACTGTTTAACGGCTTTCCGGCAAGTCCTGCCTCCTGAATTAAGGCACGCAGTCCGGCATGCCGGCTCTCTGGCAGCTGTCTTATGCCATACTCTGCTATGACGCGGTTTTCGTCCAGCAAATCTACCACATCTGCAATCGTTCCGACGGCAGCAATTTCTACATATTCTGAAAAGACCTCTTTCGTGGAGCGTCCTATGCTTTTTGCTAATGCAAGCACCAGATGAAATGCCACTCCGACACCGGCTAACGCGTCGAACGGATATTCAGAATCCGCACGTTTCGGATCAATCACCGCAGTTGCTGCGGGAAGCTTTTCGCCCGGAAGATGGTGATCGGTAATAATCACATCCATTCCCATGCTCTTTGCAAGCTCCACCTCTCCGACCGACGTAATACCGCAATCCACCGAAATCATAAGCTTTGCTTTCATCCGGAAAATTTTTTTCAGAGCCAGAATATGAATCCCGTATCCCTCGGTCATACGGTCGGGGATATAAAAATCAACATCTGCTCCGACCGACCGGAGAAAATGCACCAGCAGTGCAGTCGACGTCACGCCGTCCGCGTCATAATCTCCGTAAACTACAATCTTCTCTTTTTGATCAAGCGCAGTTAAAATGCGGTCGACTGCCGGCTGCATATCCGGCAGGAGAAACGGATCGTGTATATTTTTCAGCCGTTTTCCCAGATAGCTGCATGCCTCTGCCTCCGTCCGGATTCCGCGATTTAAAAGGAGCGCAGCAAGCAAAGGAGAAATCCCAAGCTCCTTTGAAAAGCCAGCAATTCTCTCCTTATCCGCTCCGTCACCTTTTTTCATCCATTCTTTCTTTGGCATAATCTGCTCCCATTTTTATCAATATAAGATTATTGTATCATTTTTTCGGTTTTTTTTCAAGTGATTTCCGCGATTTTTTTACAATTAAAATGCATTTTTAATATGCCGCAGCTCTTTTTTCTCCGGCATATCCCCCGGAAAATAAAGCACCTCCACCACATCAAACCGCATTGCCACTGATCTTCCCTGTAAAAAGCTTAATGCAGTTCTCCTGATTTTCTGCTGTTTTTTTGCGTCCACCGCCTCGCCCGGTGTTCCGAACACTTCATTTCTCCGGGTTTTTACCTCCACAAAAATATAAGTATCCTCCGAATCTGAAAGGATCAGATCAATCTCTCCGGTTTTGGAGGAATAATTTTTTTCTAAAATAAAATATCCCTGCTCCTCTAAATATTCTGCCGCCTGTCTTTCGCCCCACGCGCCAATTTCTTTCGTTGTCATTTTGTTTCCCCCAGAATTTTCTTTAAAAAACTTCTCCGGTGAATCGGCAGCACTCCGTATTTCTGGATTGCCTCATAATGCGCTTTCGTCCCATAGCCTTTATGTTTGGAAAATCCGTATTCCGGATACTCCTCTGCAATTTTTCTCATAAACCGATCCCGCGCCACCTTTGCAAGAATGGATGCCGCTGCAATATTCATACTCCGTGCGTCCCCTTTCACCAATGTTTCGCATGGCTCGGGCATGCCCTTTGACTGGTTTCCGTCAATCAGAATGTACTCTGCCGGAACCGAAAGCTGCTCCACGGCAAGCCGCATAGCGAATAGGGAAGCATTTAAAATATTGATTTCGTCAATGGTTTTTTCGTCCACACTAGCAATTCCGTAGCTGATCGCCTGCTCCCGGATCACATCAAAAAGCGCCTCTCTCTTTTTTTCAGTCAGCTTTTTGGAATCGTCAATTCCCGGAATCTGCGCATGCCACGGCAAAATCACCGCCGCCGCATAAACCGGACCGGCTAAAGGTCCGCGCCCTGCCTCGTCTACCCCTGCAATCAGCTGATAGCCTTTTTCCTTCTTGATGCGTTCTTCCTCCTGCCATAATTCCGCCATCCGTTCCTGTTCATTTTTCATAAATTCTCATCCTTTTAAAATTTTTTTCAAATCTTTTGAAAATATTATATCATTTTTCTGAAAAATATGCTATACTATAGACAAAACTTTTTTTATTTTTCAGAAAGGATCAATCCTATGGCATACACAAGAGAAATTGACGACTTCGTTTTAATCCAGTATATCATCCTTTTTACCCTTGCAAAGGCAAACCGCCATGTAACTTATACACAGCTTAGCGGCTTGATTTTAGAAAATCTGAATGTGGATTTTGCCGCCTATCAAAGCGCACTCCGGAATTTAGAGGAGCTTGGCTATCTGCACCGTTTCTCCCCGGACGAAAGAACCACGATCTATGAGCTGCTCCCAGAGGGAAAGCAGGCAAACGGCTTTTTTGAAAAAAATATTCCCATCTATATCCGCGAACCGATTGAGGAGGCAATCCCTCCCTTTTTCCACGAGGAGGCAAGAAAGCGCAGCATCCGGAGCGAGCTTGTACCCCTAAATCCGCGTGAATACGGTGCAGAGCTTGGCATCTACGACGGCGAAACCCCCCTTTTAAAGCTATTTGTCTATGTCGGCGAGCGAGCGGATGCAAACGATATGCTCCGCCGACTGCGCGAGCATCCGGAGGAAATTTACCAGAAGGTACTGGACGTTTTATACGAAAAACAAGAGGATTGACGTTTTTTGGGGAAAATTGCTTGACATTTCCGCAAGAAAACGATACAATGAATAAGTATGAACATATTGACACAAGGAGGAATTTGGCATGCTAATCACGCAGGCGCCGAAAGGAACAGAGGATTTACTGCCGCAGGACAGTTACCGCTGGCAGTATCTTGAGAAACATTTTAAGGAGGTTTGCGATCATTTCGGATATCGGGAGATCCGCATGCCGACCTTTGAGCATACAGAGCTTTTTGAACGCGGTGTCGGAGATACGACCGATGTGGTGCAAAAGCAGATGTACACATTTTTAGATAAGGGCGGAAGAAGTGTCACACTTCGTCCGGAGGGAACATCGTCGGTTGCGCGGAGCTATCTGCAAAACCATCTCTATGCCAACCCCCTGCCGGCAAAAATGTTTTATAACATTCCTTGCTTTCGGTATGAAAACAAGCAGAAAGGACGTCTGCGCGAGTTCCACCAGTTCGGTATTGAGGCATTTGGTGCAAAAGGGCCATCCATTGACGGCGAGATTGTTGCATTAGCGCTGACCTTTTTAAAACGCGTCGGTCTTTCTGATCTGACCGTTCACATTAACAGCATCGGTTGTCCGGAATGCCGGAAACGTTACAACGAGGCATTAAAGGATTTCCTGCGTCCGAAACTTTCCGAACTTTGCGGAACGTGCCAGGAACGCTTTGAGAGGAATCCGCTCCGCATTTTAGACTGCAAATCCGAAATTTGTCAGTCGCTGGTCGCGGGCGCTCCTGTGCTGACCGATTATCTCTGCGAGGATTGCAGCGCACATTTTAAAGGCTTTCAGCATGTGTTAGACAATTTAGGGATTTCCTATGAAATCGACCTCGGCATTGTCCGCGGTCTGGATTACTACACAAAAACCGTGTTTGAGATCATCAGCGGTCCGTTCACCGTCTGCGGCGGCGGTCGCTATGACGGTTTGATTGAGGAATTTGGCGGCGATCCGACTCCGGCAATCGGATTTGGCTTAGGCATTGAACGGCTTCTGATCCGTCTTGCGGAAACCGGTGTGGAAATTCCAAATGAAAATCAATTGGATCTCTATCTTGTTCCGCTTGGAGAGGCTGCGCAGGATTTTGCGCAAAGCTTAACCCTCCGTCTGCGGAAAGCCGGTATTTCCGCTGATACCGACCACATGCAGCGCGGCTTAAAGCCGCAGATGAAATATGCGGATAAAATCGGCGCACGCTATACCGTTGTGCTGGGCGATAATGAAATTCAGTCCGGCAAGGCGAACATCAAATGCATGCAAACCGGAGAACAGACAGAAATCCCATTTGAAGAATTTGATCAATTTTTAAAAGAAACGAGGAAATAAATCATGGAAACATTGCAAGGCTTTAAACGCACACACCGCTGTGCGGCATTATCAGAAAAAAATATTGGAGAAACTGTCATTGTGACAGGCTGGACGCAGACCTACCGCCAGCTGGGCGCACTGACCTTTATTGATCTGCGGGACATCAGCGGCATTATTCAGCTGTCCTTCTCGGACGACTTCTCCAAAGAGGCAAAGGAAAAGGCACAGACCGTCCGGAATGAGTATGTACTTGCTGCAAAAGGCGTTGTGGTGCAGCGTTCCGCCATCAACGATAAGATTCCAACCGGAAAAATTGAAATTCAGGTATCGGAACTTCGGATTCTGAACCAGTCTGCAACACCGCCCTTTGCGATTGAAGAAAATTCTAACGTAAAGGATGAAATCCGTTTAAAATACCGCTACCTGGATCTTCGCCGTCCGGACGTGCAGAGAAATCTGATCGTGCGGCATAAGATTGCACAGTTAGCAAGAAACTTCTATTCCGACCACGACTTTTTGGAAATTGAAACACCGATTCTCAATAAAAGTACCCCGGAGGGCGCAAGAGACTACTTAGTCCCCAGCCGTGTACATCCTGGAAAATTCTACGCACTGCCGCAGTCGCCGCAGCTTTATAAGCAGCTTTTAATGGCATCTGGCATGGATCGCTATTTCCAGATTGCAAAATGCTTCCGCGATGAGGATTTGCGTGCAGACCGTCAGCCGGAATTTACCCAGATCGACTTAGAGATGTCCTTTGTAGACGCAGAGGACGTGATGAGTGTGAATGAGCTGTTTATTCAAAAGCTGTTCCATGAAATTCTCGGAAAGGAAATTACACTGCCGCTCCGCCGTCTTCCCTACTGTGAGGCAATGGAGCGTTTCGGCTCGGATAAGCCGGACACACGCTTTGGCTTGGAGCTTGTGAATGTTTCGGATGTGATCCGGGATTGTGAATTTAAGGTATTTGCCGGAGCAATTGCAGCCGGCGGCAGCGTGCGCGGCATCAACATCAAGGGCGGCGCAGAAAAATTCAGCCGCAAGGAAGTTGATTCCCTGGGCGAATTTGTAAAGACCTATCGTGCAAAAGGATTAGCATGGCTGATGGTCGGCGAGACAGAACACCGTTCCTCCTTTGCAAAATTCTTAAAGCCGGAGGAAGTTTCGGCTATGATTACCGCAATGGGCGGCGAGGTCGGCGACCTGTTAGTCTTTGTAGCAGATAAGGACAAGGTGGTATTTGATTCTCTGGGCGCACTCCGAAACGAAGTTGCGCGCCGTTTAAACCTGATTGAGGAAGGCAGCTACGATCTGCTTTGGGTAACCGAGTTCCCGTTATTGGAATATAGCGAGGAGGAGGGACGCTACACAGCTATGCACCATCCGTTCACCGCACCGATGGACGAGGATTTGCAGTATTTAGACAGCGACCCCGGCAGAGTCCGCGCAAAGGCTTACGATATTGTCATCAACGGCTGTGAGGCAGGCGGCGGCAGTATTCGTATTTACGATTCCAACTTACAGGAAAAAATGTTTGAAGTGTTAGGCTTTACAAAAGAGGATGCCTGGGCACGTTTCGGATTCCTCTTGGAGGGTTTCCGCTACGGAACTCCCCCGCACGGCGGCATGGCATACGGATTAGACCGGTTGGTTATGCTTTTGACCGGATGCGATAATATCAAGGACGTCATCGCATTCCCGAAAGTTCAGAACGCATCTGAGCTGATGTCAAACGCTCCGGACTTTGTAGAACCGAAACAACTGGAAGAACTGAGCATTGCAGTAACGAAAAAAGAAGAAGAATAAAATATAGGGATATCAGAAAAAAGCACAAACCGTTCAAGGACTTAAATACCTAAAAAATAGATTATTTCGATTGAACTGCGCAAAAAACGCGCCGCTTGGAGTACGCCAGTACTCCGGCGGGCGCGTTTTTAGCGTTCTGCACTCTTTTCCCCATATAATGTGCACAAAATCATGCAAATAAAAACTTTATTTTGTCACCGTAATTTTCTGTACAAATGCCGCTTTATGCTTTTTTCCGTCTCCGTCATCATATTGAAGATTATTAAAAAGTACCAAAATGCTATGATCCGAAAGCTTTTCCACAAAGGTATTGCTATAGCTTGTAGTGTCAAAATACTTTGCATCCATATAGCTTTTTCCCTCATATAACTCCTCCGAGAGTGTTTTTCCGATGATCGGATAGGAGCTGCTCCAGGTTTTTCCGTTATCCTCGGAAATCTTAAAATGCACGCCCGGTCTTCCATAAATCAGGAGAACAATCCCATCTGCCAAGGAAACCACGTGCGGCGTCACACTGGAATCTGCCGCTTTTTTTGGTTTTGTCCAGGTATAACCGCCGTCCTCCGAAAGGCAGACTAAGGTATCTGCCGGATAACCCTCAATGCTCATATCAGTTCTCATAGCACAAATCAAGTTTCCGTTTGTACTTTCAGCAAGGGACATTTCTCCCCCGTCGCCGCAGCAGCCAAACGGCATTTCGGGCGCGCTTGCAATCACGCTCCGCATCCTCCAGGTTTTTCCGCCGTCCTCCGAAACCACTAAATATGCGTCCTCGCACTGCCGATCGGAGACAGACGGCGTCTGCCCGTGTGCCACCGCTGCAAGGCAGCCGTCCGACAATTCTACCATTCCGGTAAAATAAGGAGAAGAAAACAAATTCGACTGTACGTACTCCGGAAGATCAATCCACGCTCCGCCGTCGGACGATCTGCCCTTTGCCGTCACCATAATTTCACGCTCTGGGAAATCCATTTTGATTTCTTCAATTGTCTCCACCTCTCCGCGTTTTCGGAAAAGTTCTAATCCAATACATTCCTCCGGCAGATCTCCATAACGGTAAACCCGTGTGATGGACGAGCCGCATGGGATTTCATATTCTGCAACCGGCCTGAGCCCCGAAACCGGCTGCCGGTTATCCTTGGGGCGCACACTAATCAAATCTCCGTTTTTTAAGCGGAGAAACGGCGGATTGATTCCGGTGAGATAACGAATATCGTACCGTTCGTCTCCGTTTTCAATTTGTTTCCAGCTTTCTCCCTCGTCCTCCGAGATGAAATATAAATTGGGTACACACTGCTCACATACACCGCTGTCCGCCTCGCCGTTAAAGCGTACCACCAACTCTCCGCCAATGTCTCTCCATAGCTTGGGAATGGCATACACACCCCATTTTTCTGTCTCCTGATTTACCGGCGGCGAAAACACCAGCCGCGCATCTTCCAATACAACTTTCATTTCAAACTCCATTCCGCCGCTATGCAGCAGCAAAAATTATTCTATGCATTGATTCCATGATACCATATTTATCTGAAATTTTCAATAAATTTTGTGCAGAGAAATAAACTTTTTTGAAAAATAGGTAGACTTTTTTCCGAAAATTTGTTATAATAAGATGATGTTTATTATATTCAGGAAAGGAATGATACCAAATGTCCAGAAAGCTTTTCACCTCTGAATCGGTGACAGAAGGACATCCGGATAAAATCTGCGACCAGATTTCGGACGCAATTTTAGATGAAATTTTAAAGAAAGACCCAAACGCGCGCGTTGCCTGTGAGACAACCTGCACCACCGGCATCATCTCGATCATGGGAGAGATCACCACCAACTGTTATGTTGATTTTCCAAAGGTAGCTCGAAGTGTTGTGTTAGACATCGGCTATGACCGCGCAAAATACGGCTTTGATGGAAACACCTGTGCTGTGGTGACCTCCATTGACGAACAGTCGCCGGATATTGCAATGGGCGTGAATGCAGGACTGGAATATAAAGAGGGCGAATCCGCAGACGAAAATGCAACCGGTGCGGGCGATCAGGGCATGATGTTCGGTTATGCCTGCGACGATACCCCGGAGCTGATGCCAATGCCGATTTCCTTAGCACACAAACTTGCGCTCCGTTTAACGGAAGTGCGCAAATCCGGACTTCTCCCCTATCTCCGCCCGGACGGAAAAACACAGGTGACGGTAGAATATATTGACGGAAAGCCGGTTTCTGTAGATACCATTGTAATCTCTACCCAACACGCGCCAGAGGTTTCCTTAGATCAGATCAAAACCGACCTCATGCGCGAAGTGGTGCATGCAGTTGTACCAAAGCACCTTTTAAAGGCAGATACAAAATACTTTATTAACCCGACCGGACGGTTTGTAGTCGGAGGTCCGCAGGGAGACAGCGGTCTTACCGGACGGAAAATTATTGTTGACACCTACGGCGGTTATGCACGTCACGGCGGCGGCGCTTTCTCCGGCAAGGATCCGACAAAAGTTGACCGTTCCGCGGCTTATGCGGCTCGTTGGGTGGCAAAAAATATTGTTGCAGCAGGTCTTGCACACAAATGCGAAATTGAGCTTGCTTACGCAATCGGTGTTGCGCATCCGGTATCCATTTTAGTGGACACCTTTGGAACAGGCGCATATTCGGACGATCTGATCGCAGAGGCTGTGAAAAAGGTATTCGACCTGCGCCCGAATGCGATTATCCACGCATTGGATCTGCGCCGTCCGATTTACCGCCAGCTTGCGGCTTACGGTCATATGGGACGTGAGGATTTAGAGGTTGCATGGGAAAAAGCAAACCGCACAGAAGAACTGAAAAAAGCAATCGAGGGTTAAGCACTTTATGAAGCTTCAGATTTTAGACATGCTTTCTGCCGCCCCCGGTTTCTGCTCCGGTGAAACCATTAGCCAGACGCTGGGCATTTCCCGGGCGGCAGTCTGCAAAAATATACAAGCCTTAAAAAAATCAGGGTATAAGATTGAATCGGTCACAAACCGGGGTTATCGCCTGTTGCAGGACTCTGCACAGCTTTCAGAAATTACCGTTTTACACGATTTAAAAACAAAATGGATTGGACAGCATGTGTTTTACCGGGAAGAAACCGTCTCCACAAACCTGGACGCGAAAAACCACGCAGATGCACCGGATGGCAGCCTCTTTCTTGCCGATCTGCAAACCGGCGGCAGAGGACGCTTAGGACGTGCATGGTCAGTCTCTCAAGGCTCGGCAATCGCTGCAAGTCTGCTTTTAAAACCGGATATTCTGCCCGAATCTGTTTCGGTGATTACACTGCTTGCCGGACTTTCCATTGCTAAAACACTTCAAAGCATGCGCATTCCTGCAAAAATCAAGTGGCCGAATGACATTATTTTAAACCGAAAAAAAATCTGCGGCATTTTAACCGAAATGTCGGCAGAGATTGAGCGTGTAAATTATGTGGTGCTGGGAATCGGAATGAACGTCAACACAAAAGCATTTCCGGAGGAGCTTTCGGAGAAAGCAACCTCGCTTTTTTTAGAAACCGGAAAGGAATGGAACCGTCCGGCATTGCTCCGGGCATTTCTGACGCAATTTGAAGCTGACTATAAGCGTTTTTTAAAGAATGGGTTTTCCGTTTTTTTAGAGGAATATGAAAAACTCTCGGCAACCATCGGGCAAACAGTCCGGGTCGTTTCTCCGGAGGGTGAATATACGGCAAGGGCAGTTGGAATCAATGCCGACGGAGAACTCTTGGCAGAGCGAGACAGCAAAGCCGTCACGATCCGCTCCGGCGAGGTGTCGGTACGCGGTCTTTTGGGATACGTTTAAATATGAATAATCTGTTAAAATTAGCACTCTTTTATTAAGAGTGCTAATTTTATATTGACAAATCCGAAAGAAAAGAGTACAATAGCAAATAAAAGGAGTTGTTTTATATGGCAAAAGGTAATATTTCAGTCAGTTCGGAAAATATATTTCCGATCATTAAGCAATGGCTTTATTCCGATAAGGATATTTTTCTCCGCGAGCTGGTTTCCAACGCATGCGACGCGGTAACAAAAATGAAAAAGCTTGCCGGCATCGGCGAGGCAGAGCTGCCGGAGGGCGAGAAATTCCGCGTGGACGTTGTGGTGGACAAGGACGCAAAAACGCTCACCATTTCTGATAACGGTATCGGTATGACCGCGGAAGAAATTGATAAGTACATCACACAGATTGCATTTTCCGGTGCAAGCGACTTTTTGGAAAAGTATAAGGACGAGAACAACAAGGACGGCGGCATTATCGGTCATTTCGGACTGGGCTTTTATTCTGCATTTATGCCGTCTGATTCCGTGGAGATTGATTCTCTTTCCTATCAGCCGGGTGCAAAGGCTGCAAAATGGTTCTGTGACGGCAGCATGGAATATGAAATGACAGAGGGTACGCGTACCGAACGCGGAACTACTATCACCCTGCATATTGCAGAGGACAGCAAGGAATTTCTGGAGGAATATACCGTTCGTCAGATTCTTGATAAATACTGCTCTTTCCTGCCGGTTGAAATCTATCTGACCATTGCCGGAAAGGAAGAACCCAAGCCGGAGGACGGAAAAGAACCGGAAGCGCCAAAGCCAATCAATGACGTGCATCCGCTCTGGATGAAAGCGCCCAAGGACTGCACCGAGGAAGAATACAAAGATTTTTACCGCAAGGTGTTTATGGACTTTAACGAACCGCTATTCTGGATTCATCTGAACGTGGACTTTCCCTTTAACCTCAAAGGAATCCTCTACTTCCCGAAATTAAATCATGAATTTGCCGGAACAGAGGGACAGATCAAACTCTACAACAATCAGGTATTTGTTGCCGATAATGTCAAAGAGGTCATTCCGGAATTTCTGATGCTCTTAAAGGGTGTGATTGATTGTCCGGATCTTCCGCTGAACGTTTCGAGAAGCTTTTTGCAGAATGACGGTTATGTCCGCAAAATTTCTGCACATATCACCAAAAAGGTTGCGGACAAGCTTTCCGAGCTGTACAAAAAGGAACGCGAAAGCTACAACCGCTACTGGGATGATATTAACATGTTCATCAAATATGGCTGTATCCGGGATGAGAAATTCTATGAAAAGGTCAAGGACATTATGATCTATAAAGATCTGGACGGAAACTATCTCACCCTTTCCGAATATCTGGACGGAAAAGAGGATAAAACCGTCTACTATGTTTCCGACCCGGTTCAGCAGGCACAGTATGTTCATCTCTTTAAAGAGCAGAACCAAAACGCTGTTATGCTCCCGACTATGATGGATACACACTTTATTTCCTTTATCGAGATGAAGGAGGAGGGTGTGAAGTTTAAGAGAATTGACTCTGCCCTCTCGGACGAGCTGACCGAAAAAACAGAGCAGGACGAGGAAAAGAATAAAAATCTGATTGACCTGGTAAAGAAATATTTAGGTCAGGAGGATTTAAAGGTAGAGGTGCAAAGCTTAAAATCCACCGAAACCCCTGCTGTTCTTCTCTTAGGTGAGGAATCGCGCAGAATGCAGGAAATGTATAAATCCTACGGACAGCAATTTGCCGGTATGAGCAGCATGTTCCACGATGACTTCACCTTTGTGCTGAACATGAACAACGCGCTTGTTCAAAAACTTGCAGCAGCTGATGAGGAAACAGGAAAGCTAATCACCGAGCATATCTACGACATGGCAATGCTCTCACAGCATCCGCTTGCTCCGGAACAGATGACCAAATTTATCTCCCGGAATACAAAGCTACTTGAAAAACTGTTATAATTTTTTTGGGGGATGTAAAAAAAGACACAGAGTGTTCTGTACTCTTTTTTTTACACCCCCATTTTTTATACCCGGGTTTTTGAAATCTGATAAACTGCATCGATCAGCCGTCCGATTGCAAATTCCGGAGTAAATGCGCCGAAGCTTGCGCGTACACCGCCGTATTTTTCACTTCCGAGTGCACAATGTGCCGGATAGGCACAATGCCATCCGCCGCGGACTGCAATTCCAAATTCCTGATCCAGGCGATCTGCCGTCTCTCCGCTTTCTATGCCGTCAATTTGAAATAACACTGTTCCGTTCCGGTCTAATGCGGTCTGATCGGTGATTCCGAAAACCGTCACATGCGGCATGTTCATAAGTCCCTCAATCAGCCGCTTTGCCATGCGCCGTTCCTCATCGGCAATTACCGCCGGATCGCGTTTTTTTAAATATTTCACCGATGCGCCAAGCGCCATAATCGCCGGTGTATTGACCGTTCCAACCGTGAACCGATCCGGCATTTCCTCCGGCTGCTCCAGACTTTTTGAATGACTGCCTGTTCCGCCAAACAAAACCGGCTCTAACTCTACTCCGCGGGACACATACAACCCGCCCACACCAAGCGGTCCTAACAATCCCTTATGCGCCGAGAATGCAACCATATCCGCGCCCAGTCTTTTTGCCGAGAACGGATATGCCCCCACCGACTGCGCCGCATCCACCAAAAGCGGAATCCCATGCGCATGCGCAACAGCAGAAATCTCCGCAATCGGCTGAATCGTTCCGGAAACATTTGAGATGTGTGTACAGACAATCAGTCGCGTATCTTCCCGGATGGCTTTTTCAATGTCAGATGCAAAAACACGCCCCTCCCGGTCTGCCGGAACAATGGTATAATTTCCGTAATGATGCACCGGGCGCAGGACGCTGTTATGCTCCATTTGCGTCAGGACGCAATGTCCTCCGTTTGCAAGCATTCCGCCAATCGCCATATTCAGCGCCATGCTGGCATTCTGGCAGAAAACAAGCCGCTCCGGATCGTCCATGTCCAAAAACTCGCAAAGCAGCTCCGCAGTGTTTAAAATTCCGTTCGTTCCGCGGACACTAAAGGAGTGTCCGCCATGTCCTGCATTCACGCTATATTTTTTCGTATACCGCGCCATGGCGCGATAAAAACAGCGCGGCTTTTCATAGCTCGTTGCGGCATTGTCAAGATAGAGCATGATAATTTCCCTCCCCCTCCATCCAATAATATCCCTTTACACGAAAGCGGAAATCCTTCGCAACCTGCATCACACGCGGCAGCACTTCCATTTCTGTCCGCAGACTGTATGAACAGCCGCCCCCTCCCAAAGCCTCCGGCGTATGCACCACACGTGCAGAAATCCGTTCGCGTTCCAATAATTTTTTTGAAAACCGGGTTGCTGTTGTGATCGGACCTAACACAACAATCAAAGTTCCATTCATATATCATCAAGCCTTTCTATAAAATTCATCTCTCTTTCTATCATATGAAATAACCTGCCGCAGCGTGAAGTAAAAAAGAAAAGAGACAGCATAACGCTGTCTCTCAATCAGTCTATATTGTTTGATGAAGATTAATACATGCCGCCCATAGCGCCCGGATCCATTGCCGGAGCTGCCGGTTTCGGTTCCGGTTTATCTGCAACTAAGCTTTCTGTGGTCAGAACCATAGCTGCAACGCTTGCAGCATTCTGAAGTGCACTTCTTGTTACCTTAACTGGGTCAACAATACCGTCCTTCAGCATATCTACATACTGCTCCGTGAGTGCATTATATCCAACACCCTTATCGCAGTGCATAACCTTATCCACAATGACAGATCCCTCCAGACCTGCGTTCTTTGCAATTTGCTTTACCGGCTCCTCAAGTGCCTTTAAGACAATCTGAACACCTGTCTTTTCATCGCCCTCGCAAGAATCCAAAAGCTTTGCAACTTCCGGAATGATGTTAATGTAGCTTGTTCCGCCGCCGGCAATAATGCCTTCCTCAACGGCTGCCTTGGTTGCTGCCAAAGCGTCCTCAATGCGGAGCTTCATTTCTTTCATTTCTGTTTCTGTTGCTGCACCAACTTTGATCACTGCAACACCGCCGGCAAGCTTTGCCAGACGCTCCTGCAATTTTTCGCGGTCAAATTCAGATGCTGTATTTTCAATCGCTGCCCGGATTTGCTTTACGCGATCCTTGATTTCATCCTTATCGCCGGCACCGTCTACAATGATGGTATGCTCTTTCTGAATCTTAACCTGCTTTGCGCGTCCCAACTGAGAAATCTGTGTATCTTTCAATTCCAGACCCAATTCCTCGGAAATGACCTGACCGCCTGTTAAGATTGCGATATCCTGGAGCATTTCCTTTCTTCTGTCGCCAAAGCCCGGAGCCTTAACCGGAACACATACAAATGTACCTCTTAATTTATTGACAATCAAAGTCGAAAGTGCTTCACCCTCAACATCCTCTGCCAAGATCATCATCTTTTTACCCGATTGAACCACCTGCTCCAAAAGCGGCAGAATCTCCTGGATATTAGAGATTTTCTTATCTGTGATCAAAATATACGCATCGTCTAAAACGGCTTCCATCTTATCCGTATCGGTTACCATATACGGTGTGATATAGCCGCGGTCAAACTGCATACCCTCAACAACCTCAGAATAGGTTTCTGCTGTCTTGGATTCTTCAACCGTGATAACGCCGTCTGCGGTTACCTGCTCCATTGCCTCTGCAATCAGCTTACCAATTTCCTCATTGGCAGCAGATACCGATGCAACTCTTGCAATATCATCCTTACCGGAAACTTTTTTAGCATTCTTCATCAGTTCTGCAACAGCGCAGTCAACAGCTTTTTGAATACCCTTTCTCAAAATCATCGGGTTTGCGCCAGCTGTGACGTTCTTTCCGCCCTCGCGAACCAAAGCCTGTGCCAAGAGCGTTGCGGTAGTTGTTCCGTCTCCGGCAACATCATTTGTCTTAGTTGCAACCTCTTTTACAAGCTGTGCGCCCATATTCTCAAACGGATCTTCCAATTCAACTTCCTTTGCAATGGTAACACCGTCATTGGTGATCAGCGGTGCACCGAATTTCTTGTCCAGAACGACATTTCTGCCTTTCGGACCTAATGTAATTTTCACAGCGTCTGCCAGCTGGTCAATACCGCTTTGCAGAGCATGACGTGCGTCTTCTCCGAATAAAATCTGTTTTGCCATATCAATCAATCCCTTCTATTTATATATTACTGAACCTTTGCTAAAATATCGCCCTGACGAACGATCATATATTCTTCGCCCTCAAGCTTTACTTCCGTTCCGGCATATTTAGAAATCAGAACCTTGTCGCCGACTGCAACCTCCATCACAATTTCCTTGCCGTCTACCATTCCGCCCGGTCCGACTGCAACAATTTCCGCAACCTGTGGCTTTTCCTTTGCAGAACCTGCTAAAATGATACCGCTTTTTGTGGTTTCCTCTGCTTCCAGCATTTTAATGACTACTCTGTCTGCTAATGGTTTTATACTCATAATCTCAATCCTCCTGATTCACTTTATCAGCACTCAACCTCTTTGAGTGCTAACAATACTTATTATACCTTTTTTTCCCGAAATGGCAACGTGGAACAGCTTTTAAAAATGGTGATTCATTGAAATTATCTTCTTTTATCTTTTATATCCTCCATTTTTTAAATATTTTCTCTCTTTTTCTAACTTGTAAAGTTTTCCATAATCTGAATCCCCTCCTCTAAGGAATCCGCACGGATACCCGCTGCAAGCTCGGATAAATCCTCCTCCGGATAAAGTGTTTTTTCAAACGGCAGGCGGCGCACCTCTTTTTTCTGCTCTCCGTTTACTTCATATAAAATTAAGGAATTGTCCTGACTTTGCAGACTGTAGTAAATAACCGCCGCCTTCGGGGTATCTGTCGGAATGTCCTCCTCCATCACCATATCGTGATAAATCGGAATGCCGGGTGTTTCCTCCGGCATATCCTCTGCTGCCCTCGGCGGCTCCGGCATTGCCGACCGGCTGATCAGGTATGCCGACAGAGAACTGACAGCACAAATTGTGATTAATCCAAAAATCCAAAGCGGAAATCTTTTCTTTTTCATAAAAACATGTCCTTTCCTTTTTTGTTTTTATCCTTTCCATTTTTATGAAATTTATACGTATTCAAAAATAACACGGAAGAATTTCGGAAAACTGTTGCAAATTTTTCAGATTTGTACTATAATATAGAGTGAGTATTTATGAAAAAAACAGCGGACACTTCCGTTTTTTTGTAAGGAGGCTGAATCCCTTGAGAAGACAGCGAAAAAGAACATCCAGTCTTTCCGCGCCAACAAAAAGGACGACACCGAAAAAGAGCAGTGCGGCAAAGGAGAAAAAATCAAAGAGAGAACACCCGGTTCTGCGAAAGCTATTCGGCATTGTGCTTTTGCTGGTGTTTGTCGGCATGATTGTTGCCGTTGGAATCGGTGCAGGAATGTATGCGGCAATTGCCCAGGAAATGAAAGATATGAACATTCAGAATATCCAGCTGACCTATTCCTCTTTTGTTTACTACACAGACGCAAGCGGAAATGCACATGAGCTGGAACAGCTTTTTGATGACGGTAACCGAATCTGGCTTGATCCGGACGAAATTCCGGACGTGATGAAGGAGGCTTTAGTCTCAATTGAGGACGAGCGTTTCTATTCGCACCGCGGTGTGGATTTAAAGCGAACCACCGGCGCGTTTGTAAACTGGATGTTAGAAAAGCTCGGTCACGGTAAAGCAAAGTATGGCGGCAGCACCATTACCCAGCAGGTGGTAAAAAATATTACCCACGAAAACGAACGCTCCGCCACGCGAAAGATTAAGGAAATGATGCGTGCAATCGCCTTGGAGCGTGAACTTACCAAGGACGATATTCTGACGCTGTATCTGAATCTGGTTTATTTTGCAAACAACTGCTACGGCGTGGAGGCAGCGTCCAATGTCTATTTTGATAAGCATGCCGCAGATCTGACGCTGACCGAGGCGGCAACCATTGCCGGAATTACACAGCAGCCAAGCTATTACAATCCGCTGAAAAATCCGGATAATGCGCTAAAAAAGCGGAATGTCGTTTTAGAAAAAATGCTGGAGCTTGGGAAAATTTCGCAAGAGGAATACGACGCTGCGGCAGCAAGCGATTTAGGACTGCATTCCACCTATACCGAAACCCGTTCCCGGCTTTATTCCTACTATGTAGATCAGGTGATTAACGACGTTATTTCCGATCTGCAAACGAAAAAGGGATATTCCGAATCCTTTGCAACGCAGCAAGTCTTTAACGGCGGCTTAAAAATCTATACCGCTATGGACTACGACATTCAGGAGGCAATGGAGAATGTGTTTGAAAACACCTCCAACTTCCCCTCCACCAGAAAGCAGGCACAGGCGGCAATGGTCATTATTGACCCATACACCGGCGCAGTCAAGGGCATGATCGGCGGACTCGGAAAGAAAACAGAAAGCCGCGGCTTTAACCGGGCGGTGCATATGAAACGTCAGCCGGGTTCCTCGCTAAAACCGCTTTCGGTTTATATTCCTGCATTAGAAACCGGAAAAATCACACCGGCAAGCATTTTGCAGGATGAAAAGCTGACCATTGGAGACTGGTCGCCGAAAAACTCCTATAAAGGCTATAAAGGCGATCTGATTTTAAGATCGGCTCTAGAGATTTCTGCAAACACGCCGGCAGTGCGCGTTTTGCAGGAGGTCGGCACGGACACCTCCTACCGCTATTTAAAGGACAAATTCCATCTAAGCACCTTAGATCATGCCGACAATGCACTCAGTCCTCTGGCGCTGGGCGGTCTTACCTACGGAGTCACAGTAAAAGAGCTCGCGGCTGCGTATAGCGTTCTTCCAAACAGCGGACACTATAATAAACCGTTCACCTATACCAAGGTAATCGACAATGCCGGAAAGCTGCTTTTGGAAAATGAGCAGGAAACCTCAAAATCCATTAATGAAAGTACTGCTTATGTTGCCACACAACTGCTATCCTCGGTTGTAAACGGCGCATCCGGAACCGGTAAGCTTGCAAAGCTTGACGAGATGCCGGTTTACGGTAAAACCGGAACAACCAATAATGATTACGATAAATGGTTTGTCGGCTTCACGCCATACTATGTCGGCGCGGTCTGGTACGGTTTTGATAATCAAGCCTCCATCCGGGACGCAGGCGTTGGCTATAACGTATCGGCAAAGGCTTGGAAATTAGTGATGCAGAAAGTGCATGAAAACCTTTCGGTACGGGATTTTGAAATGCCGTCCGATGTGGTGGAGGTAACGCTCTGCAAGAAAACCGGCAAGCTTGCCTCAAAAAATTGCGGCTATAAAATGACTGAATATTTTGTTTCCGGAACAGAACCGGGGAAATATTGCGAAAGTGCGCACGGCAGCACCAGTAAGTCCTCATCGACAAAGCACACTGCCTCCCCCACACCGTCAGCAGATTCCGAACCGGAGACAAATGGAACAGATGAGGAGGAAATTCAACCCTCCGCACCGCCGGCACATACCCCGGAGGCAGAAACTCCGATTGAGATACCGGCGGCATAAATCATGAAAAAGAGCGCACAGCGCCTTTTGGAACAATTCAAAGATATAAAAAAGGAAGTGAGTATATATGGATACAGGCAGTAGTAGTAAGATCAAACCTGGCGGGGAATGCAATTTTTTGAGTACAGCTGTCTGTATTCGGAGGTTGCCTTGACCTGCTCAAAAACGAGGAGGTATCAGCATGAACGAAAAAATACTAACACTTTTAGAAGAAAAAAAATATCAGGAATTAAAGCAGGTTTTAAACGAGATGGAATCTGCCGACATTGCGGCAATGTTCGAAGAACTGCCGGAATCAAAAATGACACTCCTGTTTCGTCTTTTATCCAAGGAAACGGCGGCAGAGGTATTTGTCGAGTTGGAATCAGACACCCAGGAGGTGCTGATCACAAGCTTCAGCGACAGCGAGTTAAAGGAAGTCTTAGAGGAGCTTTATGTCGATGACGCGGTGGATATTATTGAAGAAATGCCGGCAAATGTGGTGAAAAGAATCCTGCTCCATTCGGATAGCGAAATGCGGCAAAGCATTAACCTGATTCTCCAATACCCAAAGGACAGCGCCGGCAGTATTATGACGGTCGAGTATGTGGATTTAAAGGAGAATATGACCGTTGAGGATGCATTTCTGCACATCCGCCGGACAGGTGTTGATAAGGAAACCGTCTATACCTGCTATGTCACCGATCCGAACCGCAAGCTGGTCGGACTGGTGACCGTAAAGGATCTTTTGCTTTCCGACTATTCATGTACCATGGCGGAAATTATGGAAACGAATATTATCTACGTTAATACCTTAGACGACCGGGAGGACGTTGCCCGGCAGTTCGGTAAATATGACTTTCTTGCCATTCCGGTAGTCGATCAGGAACGGCGCTTAGTTGGCATTGTTACCGTCGACGACGCAATCGACGTCCTGGAGGAGGAGAACACCGAGGATATTGAGAAGATGGCGGCAATCACACCATCCGATAAGCCTTATTTAAAAACCGGAGTTTTTGAAACCTGGAAACACCGGATTCCCTGGCTCTTATTTCTGATGATCTCTGCCACCTTTACCGGCGCAATCATCACGTATTATAATGATGCCCTGGGCGCATTCACCATTCTTTCCTCCTTTATTCCGATGCTGATGGATTCCGGCGGAAATGCCGGCGGGCAGGCATCCGTTTCGATCATCCGCGGAATTGCATTAGGAGAAATTGAGTTTCGGGATCTTTTCCGCGTGGTTTGGAAAGAAAGCCGCGTTGCCCTGCTCTGCGGTCTGACCATGGCGGCAACCAATTTCTTAAAACTGATGTTTTTCGACCGGGTTGGCATTGCCGTTGCATCAGTTGTCTGCCTGACGCTGCTTTTAACCATCTTCTGTGCAAAGATTGTGGGATGTATTCTCCCGATGCTTGCAAAACGCGTCGGCTTTGACCCTGCCGTTATGGCAAGTCCATTTATTACCACAATTGTGGACGCACTTTCTTTGGCAATCTACTTTAAAATTGCAGTGTTCCTGCTGCATATCACGATTTAAAAAAAAAGAAAGCAAGCCTCAAAAGCCTGCTTTCTTTTTTCATGCACACACCAATTGTGTAAAGTATTTTGTAAATCCAAAACAACTCTCTCACAGACTATAAAATTGCATGAAATAATAGTTGCTATTTGAAAACAAATGTGGTAAAATAGAAACAGGATTGGATCAGATACAATTTTTCAGCAGAATAAGAAAGGATGACTCAAATGAAAATTGCATTGATCAACGAAAACAGCCAGGCAGCGAAAAACGCTTTAATTGAGGAGTGTCTCCGCAAGGTTGCAGAGCCGATGGGACATGAGGTTGTGAACTATGGAATGTACAGCGCAGAGGATCAGGCGCAGCTGACCTATGTTCAAGTGGGAATTTTAACAGCAATCCTCTTAAATTCCGGCGCGGCTGATTTTGTCATCACCGGCTGCGGAACAGGCGAGGGCGCAATGCTTGCATGCAACTCTTTCCCCAAGGTACTCTGCGGTCATGTGACAAATCCGCTGGATGCATACCTGTTCTCCCAGGTAAATGACGGAAATGCCGTTGCAATTCCGTTTGCACAAAACTTTGGCTGGGGCGGAGAATTAAATCTCACCTATCTTTTTGAAAAGCTCTTCTGCACCCCCGGAGGCGGCGGCTACCCGAAAGAGCGTGTTGTTCCGGAACAGAGGAACAAGAAAATTTTAGACGGTGTAAAAGAAATTACCCACAGAAAGCTTTCCGACATTCTTCCGGAGCTTGATCCGGAATTGGTGAAAGGCGCTGTTGCCGGAGAACATTTCTCCGAATATTTCTTCCGCGACTGCAAATGCGATAAATTAGCAGAATATATCAAGACGCTGCTCTAAAAAACGGGACAAAAGTCCCAAAATTACGGAATCACACAGAAAGCGCACTCAATGGCATACTTTTGTACTCCAGGCAGTGCGCTTTCTGCGTGTAGTTTAAGAGAAAAAAATCAGTCCAAATCCACAGGTTTCTATGCCCTTGGACAGTCTGTGCCTTTTGGGGGCATTTTCTTTCCGGTCTGCAAATTCTGAATCCAATATTCATCATCCAAATCCCACATTTTCCTTTTCAAATGCAGGTTTTGAAACATGTGATACAAAAAATTCACCTTTAAAGTCGGTTTCAGATTCCGCGCATGCTTCTCCACGCTTTTTGCCGTTTTGTCAAGTTTGCGGAGCAGGCTTTTCTTAAAATTTTCCGGCATATCGTTCCAGAAAAATCCCCACACCGACTGCGTAACAATATGTGTTCTGGCAATGCCCCAGTAATCCATGCTGTCCTTAATATCTCTCGGTGCGGACTTGAGTCCCCCTCCTCCGGCTGTTGTGATAACGACTGCCTGTTTCTTTCGCATCCTAAAATCCGGGCGGTGAATCAGCCAGCGATAGCCGTAGTGATCTAAAAAGGACTTGATTTGCCCGGGCGCGTGAAAGCACCATACCGGACAGCAGAACACAATTAGCTCTGATTTTTGAAATGCCTCATTGATCGGCGCAAGATATTTCGCTCCGCCGCATTTATCTTCATTTCCATGCAGACAGGCATAACAGCCGCGGCAGATATGCGGCATATCGTCCGGTAAAGTAAATTCGTAAACCTCGCCCACCTGATGCAGCTGCGAGATCAGGTATTTTGCAGCATGATAAGTGCTGCTATTCTTCCGGTTTGTTGCTTTTATGATGGTAATGTTCATCTTTATCCCCCATCTCCATTTTTCGATACCTATATTATAGCACATCCAATCCCCTCCGTCAACCACCCGTCGGCAAAACAGACGGACAGTATTTCTTTAGAAAAAAGGTGAAAAATCGCAAAAGGGGGTAGACAAGCACGGAAAAATATTGTATAATAGATTAATGGATGAAGCAGCAAATTCGGGACGGCAGAAAAAAATGTTGCGCCGTCCTGTTTTCGTATGTCAAAAAATGGAGGAATTAGAAAATGGATGAACATGTACACGTGATGAACCATCCGCTGATCGGGCATAAGCTTTCGATCATGCGGGACAAAAAAACAAGCGTAAAGGATTTCCGCGAATGCGCACACGAAATCGGACTTCTGCTCGGTTATGAGGCAACCAAGGACTTAGGTCTGGAGGAATTTGAGCTGGAAACACCGATCTGCAAAATGACCGGAAAAAGAATTGAACGTCAGGTAGCATTAGTGCCGATTCTGCGTGCCGGGCTGGGCATGGTAGACGCATTATACGACCTGATCCCAGCATCTAAGGTGGGACATATCGGACTTTACCGGAATGAGGAAACCTTAGAGCCTGTGGAATACTACTGCAAGCTGCCGACCGACATTTCAGAGCGCCAGGTTTTAGTGCTCGATCCGATGCTCGCAACCGGCGGAAGCGCGTCTGCTGCTATTAATTTCATCAAGCAGCGCGGTGCAAAAAGAATTAAGCTGGTTTGTATCATCGCAGCGCCGCAGGGCATTGAGGCCGTGCGGAAAGCACATCCGGACGTGGATATTTTCTGTGGTGCAGTAGATGATGGACTAAACGAAAACGGCTATATCGTTCCAGGGCTCGGCGATGCTGGAGATCGTCTGTTCGGAACTCTTTAAGAGGGGAGATACGAAAGCATGGATCAATATTATGAAATTGAGGTTGCCGGTCTGAAAAGAAAGCTGGCAATGTTCCCGGTGGGAGAGGATACCAAAATTGCCGCGTTTATTCTGTTCGGAGACGTGGAGCTGACCGTTGCCTGCGCAAAAGAGCTTTTAAAGCTTGCACCGGAATATGATATTCTTTTAACCGCAGAAGCAAAAAGCATTCCGCTAATCTACGAAATGGCACGGCAAAGCGGTCAAAACAACTATGTTGTTGCCCGGAAAGCACCAAAACTGTATATGGAGCATGTGCAGCAGGTTTCTGTGAAATCAATCACCACAGCAAACGAGCAGACGCTTTGCTTTGGCGATGACGAACGCGCACTTCTGAAGGATAAGCGTGTTTTAATTGTGGACGATGTAATCAGCACCGGCGAATCCTTAAACGCATTAGAGGAATTAGTGCATGCTGTAGGCGGTAAGGTTGTCGGAAAAATGGCTGTCCTGGCAGAGGGCGACGCAATGGATCGCGGAGATATTCAAGTTCTCGCACCGCTTCCGCTGTTCCACGCCGATGGCACTATAAAGGAATAAGAATTTTTAAAAAAAGTATTCCTTTTTCACTCCTTTTATGATAAAATAAGAGATATAAAGAAACAGAGGAGTTATATACAGATGATTCAGATAGTAGGCATTCGGTTTAAACCGGCAGGAAAGGTGTATCATTTTTCTTCCGGAAACTTAAAATTAGCTCCCGGCGATCAGGTCATTGTCGAAACAGCGCGCGGCGTTGAGATGGGCAAGGTGGTTGTCGGAACACACGCAGTTGAACGGCAGGAGGGCAACAAGCCCTTAAAACCTGTACTCCGCGCCGCAACAGAGGAGGATCTTGCCCTGTGTGAGAAAAACCGGGCAAAGGAAAAGGAAGCTTTTGCAATCTGCCTGGAAAAGATTAAAAAACATAAGCTGGAAATGAAGCTGATTGAAGTGGAATACACCTTTGACGGCTCGAAAATTTTATTCTACTTTACGGCCGACGGAAGAATCGACTTCCGGGAGCTGGTAAAGGATTTGGCAAATGTTTTTCGCACACGGATCGAACTTCGTCAGATCGGCGTGCGTGATGAATCCAAAACAATCGGAAGTTATGGCATCTGCGGACGTCCACTCTGCTGCTCGCAGTTTTTAGGTGAATTTGAGCCGGTGTCAATCAAAATGGCAAAAGAACAGGGCTTAAGCCTGAATCCGACAAAGATTTCGGGCGTCTGCGGCAGATTGATGTGTTGCTTAAATTACGAACAGGATGCCTATGAAGATTTGCTCAGGGTCACACCAAGAGTCGGCTCCACCGTCCGGACTCCAGCCGGAAAAGGTGTTGTGGAATATGTCAACATTTTAAAAGGTCTGGTTAAGGTAAAGATCGATGATGATAAGGAAACTGCCCTGCAAGAATTTCACACCAGCGAATTGAAGGTTCTCAAACGCCCCAGCCGGGATGCAAAAGAGGATAAAATTGATGAGTCGCTGAAACATTTAGAATAACAGTACACCGGACGGACATACCGTCCGGTTTTTTGCAAAAAACAAAAACCGCTTAACATTGCACAAATGGCTTTGTTAAACGGTTTGAAGCTGGTACGCCAGAAGGGATTCGAACCCCCGACCTTTTGGTTCGTAGCCAAACACTCTATCCAACTGAGCTACTGGCGC